>DATACM010000376.1:0-12629 GCA_036259055.1 Acidimicrobiales bacterium
GTCGGCTCCGGGGCGACCGGCGGCCGGCGAACCCCGTCCCCCCCGAGGAGCCGGTGCCGCCGACGCGTCGGCCTTCGCCGGCGCGCTCCGCAGAGGTGCGTCGCACCGGCGGAGGGCGGGCCGCCATGACCGAGGCGCCACCCCCCGCCCCGCTGCCCGCGGGAACGCCGCCGCCGTCTTCACCGTCGCCGTCGGTGATCCCTCTGCCGGCGGCCTCGCCCGCGGCCATGTCCTCGGCGGCGGCTGCTGTGACAACGGAGGACGCGACCACGCCGCCCTCCCGCACACGGGCGGCTGCCACCAAGCCCGTCCCGCCTTCTCCCGTCGACGACACTGACTTCGAGATCGACGACCTCCTCGAGTCGGCACCGCCGCCGGCGGGGGAACGTCCCGTGATCGCGGCCGAGAGAGCCGGCGGGCCGGGGGCCGCCCGCCCGCTCCGCCGGGCGGCAGGCTCCGGCCGGTTGTCGCCGTGGCCGCTCGGCACCACCTGACGAGCGACGCTCCTGACCCACCTCCTCGTCACGAACGACTTCCCACCGAAGGTGGGCGGGATCCAGTCGTACCTGTGGGAGCTGTGGCGGCGGTTGCCGCCCGACCGTGCGGTCGTGGTCACCTCGTCGTACCCGGGCGATCGGGCGTTCGACGCCGGTCAGCCGATCCGGGTCGAGCGCCTGCCGTACCGGGTGCTCCTGCCCATCCCGCCGGTGACCCGCCGGGTACGCGCCCTGGCCGACGCGGTCGGCGCCAGCCTGGTCGTCATCGACCCGGCGCTCCCGCTGGGGCTCATGGGGTCGGCCCTGGGCCGGCCGTACGGCGTGGTCCTGCACGGGGCGGAGGTGTCCGTCCCCGGCCGCCTCCCGGCGTCGTCGGCGGCCGTGCGGCGGGTGCTGGACGGCGCCGCCCACGTCGTCGCCTGCGGCAGCTACGCGGCATCGGAGGCTCGCCGCCTGGCTCGGCGTCCCGTCCCCGTGATCGAGGTGCCGCCCGGCGTCGACCTCGACCGCTTCCGTCCCGCCAGCCGGGCCGAGCGCGAGCGGACGAGGGCGGCCTTCGCCGTTCCCGGGGACGCCCGGTTCGTGCTCGGGCTGAGCCGGCTGGTGCCCCGCAAGGGCTTCGACGTCCTCGTCGCCGCCGCCGCCCTCCTCGCCCCTCGCTTTCCCGACCTGGTGGTGGCCATCGCCGGGAAGGGACGCGACCGGAGCCGTCTCGAGCGGCTGATCGCGGCATCGGGCGCGCCGGCCCGCCTCCTCGGCCCGGTCGCCCACGACCGGTTGCCCGAGCTGATGGCGGCGGCGGACGTGTTCGCCGTTCCCTGCCGCAACCGCTGGGGAGGGCTGGAGCAGGAGGGTTTCGGCATCGTCTTCCTCGAGGCAGCGGCCTGCGGCGTCCCCCAGGTGGCCGGGGCCAGCGGTGGCTCGGGGGAGGCGGTGGCCGACGGGGAGACGGGCGTCGTCGTCCGGCGGCCCGACGATCCTGGCGAGGTGGCCGCCGCGCTGGCGACGCTCCTCGAGGACGCCGACCTGCGCTCGCTCGTCGGTCGGGCCGCCCGCCGCCGGGCCGAGGAGCGCTTCGACTACGACCGCCTGGCCGCCGCCCTCGACCGGGCGTTGGCCGACGCCGAGTGACGGACGGGACACCGGCTGCCGGCGCCGACATCCGGCGGGCCTGCTGGTGGGGGACGGGCGTGTTCGCCGTCGCCGCCGTCGCCGCGGTGATCGTGCGGTCTCTGCGGCCGGTGTCGGTGGTGGTCGACGTCGTCCTGTTCGCCGTCGGCTGCGTGGCCTTCGGCGCCGCCTATCTGCTCGGCCTGGCTCGGAGCCGGAGCGAGCGCATCGCCGTCACCGGCCTCTACTTCCTCTCGGGCAGCGCCCCCGCCGACGTCCGCCGCAGCCTCTTGGGCGCGCTCGGCGTGCAGGTGGTGGTGGCCCTGGCCACCGCCATCGCCCGCCCGTACACGAGCCTGGCGGCAGGGACGCTCGTTCCCATGTACGGGCTGGGCCTCTGCGGGCTGTGGGCGGCCCGTCACGGGACGTTCCCTCCCCGCCTCGACGTCGATCCTCCCGGAGGGGGCCGGCGGCGGGGCCGGTAGCCTGAGCCGAGGTGAGCCCGCCGCCCAGTCGCCTCAGTCCTCGCATCCTCCTGTTCACCGGCAAGGGCGGAGTGGGGAAGACCACCGCCGCTGCCGCCACCGCCCTCGCCTGCGCCGACGCCGGGCAGCGCACGATCGTGCTGTCGACCGATCCCGCTCACTCACTGGGCGACGCATTCGACCTCGCTCTCGGCCCCGAACCAACCCCCGTGACGGCCACCCTCTCGGGCCAGGAGCTCGATGCCCACCAGCGCATGGAGGAGGCGTGGGCCGACATCCGGAGCTACGTGATCGACCTCCTCGGCTGGGCCGGCGTCGACGCCATCGAGGCCGAGGAGCTCTCGGTCATCCCCGGGCTCGACGAGATCTTCGGCTTGAGCGACATCAAGGCCTACGCCGCGTCGGGGGATTGGGACGTGATCGTCGTCGACTGCGCGCCGACGGCGGAGACGATCCGCTTCCTGTCCCTGCCCGACGTCCTGTCCTGGTACATGGAGCGCATCTTCCCGGTCGAGCGCAAGGTCGTGCGGGCGGTCCGCCCGGTGCTGACCCGGGTGACGACGATGCCGGTGGCCAACGAGGCCTTCTTCGACGCCACCCGCCGCTTCTACGACCGCCTCGACGGCGTACGGGAGCTGCTCACCGACGGCCGGCGGACGACGGTGCGCCTGGTCGTCAACCCCGAGCGCATGGTCATAGCCGAGGCCCGAAGGACGTACACCTACCTCTCGCTGTTCGGGTATCGCACCGACGCGGTGATCGCCAACCGGCTCCTGCCGGAGGCGGTGAGCGACCCCTGGTTCGCGGCCTGGAAGGCGGCCCACGCCGAGCACCTCTCGACGATCGTCGACAGCTTCGCCCCGCTCCCCGTGCTGCGGGCCGAGCTGGCCGACCAGGAGGTGATGGGGCTCGACCGGCTCCGCCGCTTCGCCGACGTGCTCTACGGCGGCAGCGACCCGGCGGCCATCCTGCACGGCGGCGAGCCCTTGGGGGTGCAGCGCCGGGGGACGAGGCTCGTGCTCTCCGTCCAGCTGCCGTTCGCCGAGGCGGAGGACCTGGAGGTCGGGCGCCGCCACGACGAGTTGTTCGTCCGGGTCGGCGCCTACCGGCGGGCGATCGTGCTCCCCGATTCTCTGCGCCGCCGGCCGGTCGACGGGGCCCGGATGTCAGGCGACCGGCTGGAGGTCACGTTCGGGGCGGTGGCCCACACCTCCGAGGGGTCCGGAGCGGCACCCGCCGCCGCCCGGAGGCACTGACCGGTGCACGACGGGCGGGGGTCCGACGCACACATGGCCGGGGCGCCGGAACGGCGGCCCTCGGCGGCCGAGGTGCTGGCCCACCTCCAGGCGGCGGCGCTCGAGGTCATCGCCGCCCTCCGGGCCGTGCTCGACCTGGCCGAGGACGCGGTCCGCGACCCCGCGGCGTTGGCCGCCCGGGCCCGTCGTGCCCGCGACCGGGCGCACCATGACGAGAAGGAGGGCGGTGGCGGTGTCCAGCGCATCCCCGTCTCCTGAGGCGGCGTTCGAGGGTGTCGGCGTCGCGCTCGTGACCCTGTTCACCGACGACGGCGACGTCGACGTGGCCGCCACCGCCGAGCACGCCGCCCGGCTGGTGGACCTCGGTATGCGGGCGGTGGTCGTCGCCGGTACCACCGGCGAGGCGGCCGCCCTGTCGGCCGAGGAGCGCGGCGGCCTGCTCGAAGGCGTCCGCGCCGCCGTGCCCGCCTCGGCGGCGGTGGTGATCGCCGGGACCGGGGCACCGTCGACCCGCCAGGCGGTGGGCCATACCGCGGCCGCCGTCGCCGGCGGGGCCGACGCCGTGCTTGCCCTCTCGCCGCCGGGCGCCCGCGACCCTCGCTCCTACTACGAGCGGGTGGCGGAGGCGGCCGGGGCCACGCCGGTGCTGGCGTACCACTTCCCGGCGGTGTCGCCGCCGGGCATCCCGGTGTCGATCTTGGCCCACCTGCCGGTGAGCGGCTGCAAGGACTCGTCCGGCGACCCCGACCGGCTGCTCGAGACCCTCACGACCTGGCCGCACCCGCTCTACGTGGGGACCTCGGCCCTGCTCGCCCTCGCCGGTCCCTTGGGATGTGCCGGCGCCATCCTCGCCCTGGCCAACGCCGAGCCCGAGCGGTGCGTCGCCGCCTTCGCCGGCGACCCGAAGGCCCAGCTGGCGTTGGCCGAGGCGCACCGGGAGGCGCTCGTCGCCTTCCCCGCCGGCATCAAACGCCTCACCGCCCGGCGCTTCGGCACCTCGGCCGTCACCCGCATGGGGTGACTGAGGTCCGACCATCTCCGTCCGCCCGCCCCCGGGCCGACTACGGTGCTCAATCGGCCATGGTGCAGCTCCCCGAGATGTCCGAGGAGAGGATGCCGAACGTCGTCATCATCGGCGCCGGTCCGGCGGGCCTCACCGCGGCGTACTACCTGGTCACCCGGCACGGCATCACCTCGACGATCCTCGAGTCCGACTCGGTCGTCGGAGGCATCAGCCGAACGGTCGAGCGCGACGGCTGGCGGTTCGACATCGGCGGGCACCGCTTCTTCACCAAGGTGAAGGAGGTCGAGGCCCTGTGGCACGAGATCCTCCCGGACGAGGACTTCATGCTCCGCCCCCGCATGAGCCGCATCTACTACGACGGCAAGTACTACGACTACCCCCTCAAGGCGTCCAACGCCCTGAAGAACCTCGGGCTGGTCGAGGCGTTCCTGTGCGTCATGTCCTATGTGTGGGCGCGCGTCCATCCGCCCAAGGACCAGACGACGCTCGAAGGTTGGATCGTCTCCCGGTTCGGGTGGCGGCTCTACAAGCACTTCTTCAAGACCTACAACGAGAAGCTGTGGGGCGTACCGGTCAACAAGCTGCCCGCCGACTTCGCCGCCCAGCGCATCAAGAACCTCTCGCTGTCCAAGGCGGTGCTGAACGCGCTCATGCCCAGGCGCAACCAGAAGGAGATCACCTCGCTGATCGAGGAGTTCCAGTACCCCAAACACGGGCCCGGGATGATGTGGGAGCGCTGCCGCGACCTGGTCGAGGCGAGGGGCTGCAAGTTGATAATGAGCACCCGGGTCGTCCACGTGCGCCACGAGGGAGGGCGGGCGGTCGCCGTCGTCGCCCGCTCGCAGGACGGGGCGCTCACCGAGTACCCCTGCGACCACGTCGTCTCGTCGATGCCGATCTCCCAGCTCCTCAAGGCGATGGACCCGCCGGCGTCGGAGACCGCCCTCAAGGCGGCCGACGACCTGCGCTACCGCGACTTCCTCACCGTGGCCCTCGTCGTGCCCGAGGAGTACAGCTTCCCGGACAACTGGATCTACGTTCACTCCCGGGAGGTCCAGGTGGGGCGCATCCAGAACTTCGGCTCGTGGTCGCCCTACATGGTCAAGGAAGGGCGCACATGCCTGGGGCTGGAGTACTTCGTGTTCGAGGGCGACGAGACGTGGACGAAGCCCGACGACCAGCTGATCGAGCAGGCCAAGCGGGAGCTGGGCGTGCTGGGCCTGGTCGACCCGGCCAAGGTCGAGGCCGGCTACGTCGTGCGGATGCCCAAGGCGTACCCCTTCTACGACGAGCACTACAAGGTCAACGTGGCCAAGATCGTGGAATGGCTCTCGGAGTTCGCTCCCAACGTGCACCCCGTCGGCCGTAACGGCATGCACCGCTACAACAACCAGGACCACTCGATGTACACGGCCATGCTCACCGCCGAGAACATCGCCACCGGCTCGACCTACGACGTCTGGAGCGTGAACGTCGAGGAGGAGTACCACGAGGAGTCGTCCAGCGACGGGGACGGGGCCGCTCGGGGCACGCGCGGCACGGGACGGGATGCGCCGGTCATCGCGCGCCACCACTACGGTGAAGAGCACCCAGTGAACCGGCCGGCCACGACATCCGACGCATAGCCCCTGCTCGGGACCACGTCGTAGCATTCGCGGTCGGATGCCCTCCGACTCCTACTCCGGGCGCAGCCGCCGGGACACCCGCCGCTTCGCCCCGCCCCGGCCGCTGGCATAAGCCGGCCCCGTGACCGTCCTCGGCGTCGACCTGGGCGGCACCAAGTGCCTGGGCGTCGCCCTCCAGGACGGCGAGGTGGTGGGCGAGGTGCGGCTGCCGACGCCCGCCGGCGGCGACGCCCTTCTCGAGGTGCTCTCCACCGTCGTCGACCGCCTGCGGGGGTCGTCCACCCCGGAGGCGGTGGGCGTGGGAGCGCCCGGGCTGGTCGACCGCGACGGCGTCCTCCACTTCGCCGCCAACCTGACCCTCGAGGGCGAGCTCGACCTGCGCTCGGCGCTGGCCGAGCGCCTGGGCGTGCCGGTCCAGGTGGACAACGACGCGACCTGCGCGGCCTGGGGAGAGCGGGCCCACGGGGCGGCCCGGGGCTTCGACGACGTGGTGCTGGTCACCTTGGGCACGGGCATCGGCGGCGGCATCGTGGTCGCCGGGCGTGTGGTGCGCGGCGCCAACGGTTTCGCCGGGGAGATGGGGCACATGGTCGTCGATCCCCAGGGGCCACTCTGCCCGTGCGGCCAACGGGGGTGCTGGGAGCGGTTCGCCTCGGGTAGCGGTCTGGGGCGGCTGGGCCGGGAGGTGGCCCGGAGGGGCGGCGCGCCCCGCCTCGTCGAGCTGGCCGGGGGTGACCCCGAGCAGGTCAGGGGTGAGCATGTCACCCTGGCCGTGGGCGAGGGGGACGAGGCGGCCGTCGAGGTGCTGGTCCGGTTCGCCTGGTGGCTGGGCCTCGGGCTGGCCAACCTGGCCAACATCTTCGACCCGGAGGCCTTCGTGGTCGGAGGCGGAGTCGTGGGGGCGGGGGACGCCCTGTTCACTCCGGCGCGCCGGGCGTTCGCCGAGCTGCTGCAGGGGGCGGACCGGCGACCCCCGATCTCGGTGCTGCCCGCCGCCCTGGGCGAGCGGGCGGGCGCCATCGGAGCCGCCTACCTGGCCGCCGAGGCGGCCGGAGGATGACGCCGCCGCCGGTCCGTGTCGGCATCACCCTGCCCCAGTTCCGCGAGGACCCGGAGCCGGCTCTGGCGGCGGCCAGCCAGGCCGAGGGAGCGGGCCTGGACGGCGTCTTCGTCTTCGACCACATGTGGCCCCTGGGCGAGCCCCACCGCCCCGCCCTGCACTCGCTCGCCCTCCTTGGCGCCCTGGCGGCGGAGACGTCACGGTTGACCATCGGCCCTCTCGTCGCCCGGGTGGGGATGCTGCCCGACGCCGTCCTCGTGCACGCCCTGGCGAGCCTCCACCGGATGGTCGCTCCGCGCCTCCTCGTCACGCTGGGCACCGGTGACCGCGCCAACCGGGACGAGAACGAGGCCTACGGCGTGCCCTTCGCCCCCGTGGCCGACCGAGTGGCCAGCCTGGTGCGGTGCTGCCGGTCGCTCCGCGACCTGGGGGTTCCCACGTGGGTCGGAGGGCGCTCGGCGGCGGTGCGCCGGGCCGCCGCCGCGGCCGACGGGTGGAACTCGTGGGGGACCGACGTGCCGACGTTCGCCGGTCTGGTGGCCTCGGTGGCCGGCGTGCCGGCGGCCAGCTGGGGCGGCCGGGTGCTCGTCGGCGCCACGCCCGAGGAGGCGGGCGAGAAGCTGGCCCGCCACGGCCCCCGCCCGGGCCTCGTGCACGGCACCGTCTCCGACCTGGCCGACCACATCGGCGCCCTGGCCGACGCCGGCGCCAGCTGGGTGGTCTGCGCCCCGATCGACGTCGGGACGGACCGGCGCGCCGTCGAGTATGTCGCCGAGGCAGCGGCGGCTGCCCGGTAGTGCCGCTCCCCGAGACGGGAGCGGCATTACCCTCGGTCAGCCATGGAGTTCCGCCGGATCAACGCGCTGCCGCCGTACGTCTTCACGATCATCGACGGGTTGAAGATGGCGGCCCGGCGCGCCGGCGAGGACGTGATCGACCTGGGGTTCGGGAACCCCGACGTCCCTTCGCCGGACGTGGCCGTCGAGAAGCTGGCCGAGGCCGCCCGGAACCCCCGGAACCACCGGTACTCCTCCAGCCGGGGCATCCCCAAGCTGCGATCGGCGCTGGCCGCCCTCTACCTGCGCCGCTTCGGCGTGATCGTCGACCCCGACACCGAGGTCACCGCGACGATCGGCGCCAAGGAGGGCCTGTCGCACCTCATGTGGGTGCTCCTCGGGCCCGGCGACACCGCCCTGGTGCCCACGCCCTCCTACCCCATCCACATCTACGCGCCCCTGTTCGCCGGGGCCGACGTGCGCCAGGTGCCCCTCGGCCGGGGCGAGGACTTCTTCGCCAACCTCATGGACGCGTGGGAGAACGCCTGGCCTCGCCCCCGGGTGATCGTGCTGTCGTTCCCCCACAATCCGACGACCGCGTGCGTCGACCTCCCGTGGCTGGAGCGGATCGTGGCCTTCGCCCGTGAGCACGACATCATCCTCGTGCACGACTTCGCCTACTCCGACACCGCCTTCGACGGCTACCAGCCCCCGTCGATCCTCCAGGTCCAAGGGGCCAAGGACGTGGCCGTGGAGCTCTACACCCTCACCAAGTCGTTCTCGATGGCCGGGTGGCGGGTGGGGTTCTGCGTGGGCAACGCCGAGATCGTGCAGGCCCTGGCCAAACTCAAGTCCTACCTCGACTACGGCACGTTCCAGCCCATCCAGATCGCCGCCATCGTGGCCATGAACGAGGCGTCGGAGTACCCCAAGGCGGTGAACGAGGTGTACTGGAGCCGGCGGGACGCCCTCTGCGACGGCCTCGAGCGCATCGGATGGCACGTGGAGCGGCCCCGGGCGACGATGTTCGTGTGGGCGCCCATTCCCGAGCCCTACCGGGAGATGGGCTCGGTCGAGTTCGCCTCGTTCCTCGTCCGGGAGGCGAAGGTGGCCAGCTCGCCGGGGGTGGGCTTCGGCCCCTCGGGCGACGGCTACGTCCGCTTCGCCCTCATCGAGAACGAGAAGCGCATCGGCCAGGCGGTCCGCAACCTCCGCCGAGCCCTGACCAAGCTTTAGCGAGCGACCTCAGACCGCACGGCACGGGCCGCGGTCAATACGAGCAGGTCGGGCTGTAGGGGCGGTCTGAGCTCTCTCGCGTATGGCCGGCCAAGGTGGCCAGCGAGCCCGGTCCGGGCCGGCAAAGCCGGCCCTGTGCCAACCTGTCGGTCCCCTCGGCACGAAGAGACGGTCCCCAATAGCGTCCTCCCGATCACAGAACCCGTAGATCGACCGCGCCAACGGTCGGGGAGGAGGTCGCCATGGGGACCGTGGCCAGGCTACTGGCCGAGCACGTCAGCTTCCGCTGCACCTCGGTGGACCGCATCGGCATCCGGGGCTACATCCCGGGACTCTGCTACGAGGGCGGGCTCGTGCGTTTCTTGCTCGAGCGGGGGAACCACATCCCCTCGCCGGCGGCGCTCAACCGCAACCACGAGCGGCTGGTGGCCGAGCTCGAGGACCTGGTGAGGACATCGGGCGTGCCGGTGGTGCGCTTCCGGCGAGGCCAGTGCAAAGAGGACATCGCCCGGCCCTTGCAGGAAGCGGCGGCCGCCGAAGGCCGCAGCGGGCTGGTGCTGGTGGGCAAGGCCCAGGAGCGGACCACGTCGTGGCGGGGCTTCGTCGAGGACTCCCACGCGGCCCATCGCCCCAACCATCCCCACATCGCCTGGCGGCGCCAATCCTCGGTCCCGGACCACTGGTATCTGTACTTCTCCGACCCCGAGTGGGGCCCAGCCTTCCTCAAGCTCTGCTCCTACGCCCCCTATCCCCTCTGGTGCTGTGCGAACGGGCACGAGTGGGCCAAGCGCCAGCTGACCAAGGCGGGGATCGGCTTCGAGGCCCTCGACAACGGGCTCCGATGGGTGGAGGACCCCGTCGCCGCCCACCGCATCTGTGCCCGCCTGGGCGCGGGCCATGTGCGGGACCTGCTGCGGCGGATGACGGCGGTGATGCCGGACCCCCTCACCCTCGACGACCGCCGGGCCGGGTTCGAGTGGGCGTTCTCGGTCGCCCAGCTCGAGGTCTCCGACACCGCCGTGTTCGACCAACCCCGCCGGGCCCGGGCCTGGTTCGAGGCCGCCATCGCCGGCCACCTGGACCTGGGCCGTCCCGAGCGGGTGTCGCTCGTGGTGGACCGCAGGATCGGCAACCGGGGCAAGAACAAAACACCCGGGCGGTTCGCCACCGAGGTGTTCACCCGCGACGTCATGCCACACCTGCAGATCCACTACAAGTCCTCCAGGGCCAAGGCCTACCTGAAAGAGGGCAGGGCGCTGCGGGTGGAGACAACGGTGAACAACCCCGACGACTTCGGCATCCCCAAGACTCTCAGCGCACAGAACTGGCGGGCGCTCCGGCGCCTCGGGGCGGCCACCAACGCTCGCTTCCTGGCCGCCATCGGCGAGGGCCAGCTTGGGCTTCCCGACCTCGCCACCCTGGAGTCGGTCGTGCTGCCGACCACCCACGATGGCCAGCGGGCGCCGGGGCTGCGCTTCGGCGAACCGCGAGTGATAGCCCTGTTGGCCTCCATGGCCGCCTTCGCCCACGTGATCGGGGGACTGACGAACAAGTCGCTGCGGGCCCAGATGGCCCTTCTCTGGAAACCCGACTACTCCTCGGCGCAGGCCTCCTACGACCTCCGCCGGCTTCGCCTCAAGGGCTTCATCGAGCGCATCGACGGCACGAACACCTATCGCCCCACCGCTCACGGCCTGCGCGTCGCGGCCTTCTTCACACAGCTGGCGGCCCGTGTCGTCGTGCCTACCCTGACGGACCTCGCCCGGCTCGGGCGGCCAGGACCCCCGGCCCCTCGCCCCCTCACGGCCGCCTGGGGGACCTACGAACGTGAACTGAAGCTCCTCCTCCGCTCGGCTCGCCTCATCGCCTGATGCGAAACTTGCCTCAAGTGTTCAGAACCAGACGATCAAGCGCGAGCTAGGACCAAGCGTACCGTCGCGTCGAAAGCCCATCGCCGGAGTATCGCCGGCCGTTCCGCCGAAGTCTCCTAGACGTCCGTAGTACAGGTAAAACTGATGAGCGAGTTCGCTGACCTGCCGTTGACGATGCCCTACACCGCGGTTGCCGACGTCGCAGCCCACCAGCCCTCGAGGTCGTGACTACTGGGAGCACTCGAGACACGGCTGCCTCGCGAGCAGGGCTCACACACGGCGCCCGAGGCCGGCAGGCGACTCGCAGGCGCGGGAGAAGGCAGCGGGTCCCGAACAGCAGGCAGGCTCGGCGAACCATGCCGACCGCCGAATGAGTCGAGTAGCGAAGCGGCGGCTCGCCCGGTGCCTAAGGCTCGACCTCAGGGTGGGACGGCGTTACCGCTGATCAGTATGCCATCGGCGACTGGTAGATCTGGAAGTCCCGGCCTAAACGGACGTCCTGCCCAACACTTGCAAGACGGTTAAACTAGTCATATACTGCCAACAGCCGGGGAACGAGGTGACGCTGGGACCACTCCCCAGCCTGGACCCAGCGTCACCCCCCGTCTATCCGTCCGCCGTTCTTGGTAATGCGCTCGTCGTCTCGGAGGGGGTGCTGGGGCCTCCGGAGAGACGGCGAGCGCCTATGGCGAACTTCGCATTCGGAACCCCGAACGGGAGGACATAACTCAGATCGCGCTCCGGGATCCCCGCCGACCGAGCGCCGAGGGTGGTCGAGGCGCCGGTGCCGCGCACGTCCCGGCGCCTCCTCACCGCTTCTCGAGGCCTGGGGGTGCGGGAGATCGGGAGGAGGCTGGATCGGTCGCCCTCGACGATCAGTCGAGAACTCCGTTGCAACGTTGGTCCCCATGACGGTGGCGTGTACGACGGCGACCTGGCCGACGTCCGCGCCCGGGAACGAGCCGGACGGCGCCGCCCAACCGCCTGGCCGTCGACGCCGAACTAACGGCTGTCGTCCAAAAAAAGCTCGAGCTCGAATGGAGCCCCGAGCAGATCAGCGCCTGGCTGCGCTCGGCGTTTGCGGACCGCCCGGCCTGGCACGTCTGCCCCTGTCTTGCTCAAGCAACGTGGGCGAGTGATGACCCGTGGCGAAGCTCCGAGTCGTCCCGTCGTCGGCTAGCGCTGCTAAGTAGAGTCCGTTAGCCGGGCCAGCGGGAGGCCCCGGGTACCCCAGACCCCTACCACCCGCTGGCTCGGCTGCGTTTTACCTTCCCCTCCGGTCGCTTCATTTTATCCGCCTGGCGGCCTCGTCGGGTTCGTCGAGAATGGGCGCTGACTCCCGGCCTGGCATTCGGTTGCCGGTAACTGTTGACCATGGTCAACACTTGACAACGCCTTCGCCACCCTCCGGGAGCAGTAGACGGCCAAGGCCGAGGCAGGCCCAGCCTTGGTAACGGACCCCGCCTCGGTCAGCGCAACTGGTCGCCCCTTCCCTTAGGTGTCGAAACTCGACGAACGAAGTCGATGAGCCGGCTTCATCGGACAGCTCCCACACAGCTCCCGAGCCCGGGCAGGTGACTCGCCAGGCGCCGGGAAAGAAGGCCGCGTCGTTGCCCCCGAAAGGCCTGCCTCGGCCATCCCACGCCGCCGGCGGATGAGGTCGAGCAGCGAGGGCGGCGGCTCGCTCGC
>DATACM010000377.1:0-1552 GCA_036259055.1 Acidimicrobiales bacterium
AAAGCGGCGACCGCGAACGCCTGACCGCCATAGCTCGCACCATCGAGAGAGGCGAGGTCGAGACGTCGTACCAGCCCGTGGTCGACATGCGCAACGGGACCATCCTCGGCTGGGAGGCCCTCGCCCGTTTTCCCAGGCTTCCCTACTCGACCACCGACGTGTTCGAGGCGGTGCAGGGAACCGAGCTCGAGGTGGACCTCGAGGTGCTCTGCCTCCGCAAGGCGGTCGAGGTCGGCGAACAGGTCGGCGAAGGGAGGTACCTGTCGATCAACCTCTCACCGGCGGCGGTCACCAGCACCAAGGTCGCCGATGCGCTACGGAGCTTCTGCCACCTCCACGAGCACCTCGTCATCGAGATCACCGAGCGAACCGCAGTCGAGAACTACCTCCCTCTGTACCGGCCCCTCCACGAGCTCCGCCAGCAGCTCGTGTCGGTGGCGATCGACGACGTCGGAGCCGGTTACGCCAGCCTCTGGCACATCACCCAGCTGCTGCCCGACATCATCAAGATCGACCGAGCGCTGATCTCGGGCATCGATCAGTCGCCGATGAAGCGGGCCATCGTCACCGCCCTGCTGTCCCTGGCGCGGGAGCTGCGGTGCGTCGTGGTGGCGGAGGGCGTCGAGCAGCAGCAGGAGGCCGACTGGCTCGTCGGGCTCGGGACGCGCTTCGGACAGGGATTTCACTTCGCCGAGCCCCGGCGGTGGCTCGGGAGCAACGGGGCCTGAGGCCGTACCAAGCCGTTCGCCCGGTTCAGTCGGCGTCGTCGCGGTACGGCGACAGCAGCCCGTTGTCCTCCTTCGGAAGGTCGATCTTGGCGGCGGCTGCCCGCATCTTGTGCGCGGTGATGCTGCCGCCCTCCGCGTACGTCTCGAGGCTGGGGGTGTTCTCGCTCATGGGTGCTCCTTCGTGTGTGTGGGTGCTCTACGGCGCGGCGCGACCGGTCCTGTTCCTGGCATCTGCTGCCGCGCCTTCGGCGACGGAGGTGAGGCACCAAGTCGAGGCCCGAGACGCCGTGCCGACTCGGTCGGGTGCCAGACCTACCACTCCGGGACGATCGAGAAACATCCCGGCCATACGCCGGCGCCGCGCCCGGTCGGAGGGACTCAGGAAAGCTCGTCGCTGTAGGGAACGGGGTACGTCGTACCCTGATCGAGGAAGCGCTCGTTGATGGCCTGAGCGAGCACGTCGTAGTCCATCGAGTGAGCGCCCCGCCCGGCGAGATAGGCGCGGACCACATCCGGTTCAGCGGTCCCTCCGAGCGCGAAGTACGCGATCCAAAGGTCGAAGAACGACATTCCGGCCTGCGTCCGGGCGGCCTCCAGCACGGCGTGTGGAGCTGCGGTCATCTTCCCGCCACTTTCCTCTCGGCCCGAGCTTCGACTCGCAGCACCAGCTCTTCTGCCAGCTGCCGGAGCTTGCGGTTCTCCCGCTGGGAGGCCCGTCGCAGGATGTCGAACGCTTCGTCGCGGGTGCAGCTCTGGCTCACCATCAGGATGCCCTTGGCCTCGCCGATGATCTCCCGAGTGGCCCGCCTGGCGCAGCTGCTCGT
>DATACM010000378.1:0-1831 GCA_036259055.1 Acidimicrobiales bacterium
GGACGAGCCGGCATCAGCGTGACCTCGGCTGCTGACAAGCCGGTCATCTTCGCCCTGGACGACGACCCGGCGGCGATCGGGCACGTGAGCGTGGAGCTCCAACGACGTTACGACCGGGACTATCGGATCGTTTTCGCCCTCTACTGATTTGAGCGGGCAACCGGAGCGGTAGCCACCATCCACCATTCGGACCCTGGACCCCATCACCCTGGCTCTGTCACCAAGCAGAGATCAGGAGGCCCCGGGTGGGAGATGACCGTACAAGCACGCTGTTCGGCATGGATGGCTTTCGCGTCCTGGCCCTGGACGAGCACGACGACAGCCTGAACGTGCTGGTCGAGCTCGAGCGGCCCGACGCCCCCTGCCCCGGCTGCGGCACCTTTTCGTCCAAGGTGAAGCAGCGGCCGGTGGTGCGACTGGCCGACGCCCCGGCGGGAGGACGCAAGGTGCGGGTGTACTGGCGCAAGCGGCGGCTGCGTTGCGCCGAGGAGTTCTGCTCGACCAAGACCTTCACCCAGCAGGCACCCGAGCAGGTGGCCGTGCGGGGACGGCTCACCGAGCGCCTGCGGGCGCTGGTGGCCAAGGCCGCACGCTGTCGGTCGGTGGCGGAGGTGGCGGCCGAGCATGGCCTCGGCTGGCGCACGGTGTGGCGGGCGGTCCAGGCGGTGATCGAAGCGGCCCTGGGCGAGTGGAGCCCGACACCGTTCCGGCGCCTGGGCATCGACGAGCACAGCTTCCGCAGGCCCGGGCGCTTGGCTACCGGCTTCGTCGACCTGGACACCGGCCGGCTCCTCGACCTGGTCGAGGGACGCTCGAAGTCCCTGGTCAGCGAGTGGTTGGCGTCCTTGGGCGACGACGTGCGGGCGGGGATCGCCGAGGTCGCCTTGGACCCCTACGCCGGCTACAACGCGGCGGTGCGCGAGGGACTCCCCCACGCCCGCATCACCATCGACAAGTTCCACGCCGTCCGCCTCGCCAACCAGGTGGTGACCGGGGTGCGCTGCCGCCGCCAGCAACAGCTGACCGGCCATCGGGGCCGCAAGGGCGACGTGCTCTACGGTGCACGGCGGTCGCTGCTGCGTTCCCGCCACCGCCTCGACGACCGTGGCTGGGCCCGCATCCAAGCCGCCTTCGACGCCGACGACGAGCTGGAGCTGGAGTGCGCCTGGGTGGGCAAGGAAGCGTTCTGCGATCTCTATCGGGCGGTCGACCGGGCGGCGGCGAAAGCCGCCCTCGACGACTGGTACGCGCTGGTGGAGCGCTACGACGTCGACGAGCTCAACACCTTGGCTCGCACCATCCGCCAGTGGGAGAGCCAGTTCCTCAACTACTTCGACTCGCGGGCGACCAACGCCCGCAGCGAGGCCCGCAACTTGATCATCAAGCAGGTCAAGCGGTCCGGGTTCGGGTTCCGACGGTTCGACAACTACCGGCTCCGCGTTCTCTACCGCTGCGGATGAAAGACTCGCGTCGCAATCGCCAAGGTGACGGGTCCCGCTGCCCGCTCAAGTCACGAGAGCCGCTTTGCCCGACTGCAGTCGTACCCTGGAATTGCTCCGGGGTTCCGCCGTCCCGGAGCGCCCGAGGTGGTTGAGGCGCCAGAGTCCGCACGTCCCTGGCGCCTCCCACCTCCTCTCCCTCCTTGACGTCGCCAGAGTGCATGGCACTCTGGAATCGCTCCGGGGGCGAACCCCCTTCGGGAGCGGGGCGGTCGAGGCGCCAGGCTGGCCTCGCATCCCCTGGCTCCTGCCCCCTACAGTGCGGAGGTCTTCGGCTGGGGAGTCGAGACGTGCCACACACGAGCGAGCTGGGTTGCTCTCCGCAGCCTGGG
>DATACM010000379.1:0-4381 GCA_036259055.1 Acidimicrobiales bacterium
CCCGGAAGGCGACCGCCGCCACGACGAAGGCCGCCCGTACGGCGAAGGGCACGACGGCCGCCTCTCCCCGGAAGGCGACCGCCGCCACGACGAAGGCCGCCCGGACGGCGAGAGCCACCAACGCCGCCCCGAAGACCGACGTTCGCGCCTCACGGAAAGCCGCCGCCACGACCAAGAAGGTGTTGGCGTCGAAAGCTCGAGCGTCTGCGCGTGCCGGCAGTCCGACGCCAAACTGACCCGTCTCACGGCGAAGTCGGCCGCCGGATGACCGCTTCCGGCGGAGCCGCCAGTTAGACAGCTTCGGTGGCGACGGGATCGAGGGCGTCGCCGGCCTCGTCGGCGGGCCGCACGGTGACCGAGCGGAGCCGGCGCCGGCGCCCGATCTCACCACAGGCGGCGACGACGGCGGCGGCCAGGCTGACCGCACCGCCGGCGGCCAGGCCGGCCCGGGCTCCCCACTGCTCGGAAACCCATCCCATGAGCGGCCCGCCCAGAGGCGTGCTGCCGAGGAACACCAGACCGTAGAGAGCCATCACCCGGCCCCGCATGGCGGCGTCGGACGCGAGCTGCAGCGTGGTGTTGGCGGTCGCCAGGAACAGCATCAGGGCCAGGCCGGTCGGCACGAGCAGGAGCCCGACGGCGAGGGCGGTGGGCGCCGCCGCCGCCGCCATTGTGAGCAGGCCGAAGGCGGCGGCACCCCCGAGCAGGAGACGGCGCGTCGGCCGTCCCCGGGCGGCCGCCACCAGGGCCCCGATCACCGACCCGAGCGCCATCGCCGACGACAGCGCCCCGTAGAGGCGGGGGCCACCTCCGAGCACGAACCGCGCCAGCAGCGGGACGACCACCACGAAGTTCAGGCCGAAGACGCCGATGACCGCCACCAGGAGGATCGTCGAGCGCAGCTCGGGCGTCGACCACACGTAGCGGAGGCCGGCCCGCACCGGCCCCGGCCCGGCGGCCACCGGCGCCTGGCGGAACAGCTCCTCGGTGCGCATGGCGGCCAACCCGGCGATCACGGGCACGTAGGACAGGGCGTTGATCAGGAAGCAGGAGGCCACCCCCACGCTGGCGATGAGCACGCCGGCGACGGCCGGGCCCACCAGGCGGCCGGTGTTGAACACCGCGCTGTTGAGCCCCACCGCGTTGGGCACCTCGTCGCCTCCGACCATCTCGATGACGAAGGCGTGACGGGTCGGGAGGTCGACGACGTTCACCAGCCCGAGCAGGAAGGCCAGGACGTACACCATCCAGAGGGTCACCGCCCCGCTGACCACCAGCAGCCCAAGGACGAAGGCCAGCAGGGCGGAGGTGACCTGGGTGGCGATGAGCACCCGGCGCTTGTCGAAGCGGTCGGCGACGACGCCGCCCCACACGCCGATCACCAGCATCGGCGCGAACTGCAGGGCGGCGGTGACGCCCAGGGCCACGCCGCTGTTGCTCAGGGTCAGCACCAGCCAGCTCTGGGCCACCACCTGCATGCCGGTGCCCACGAGCGACACCAGCTGGCCGCTGAAGAAGAGCCGGTAGTTCCGGTTGCGCAGCGACCGGAAGGTGCGGGCGGTGGCCAGGCGCAGGCCCCTGGTGGCGAGGAGTTGCGTCGTCACTCGCGTCAATCCGCCTCCGGCGCCGCCAGGCGCTCGAGGAGCTCGGCCGCCCGGTCGAGCGCCGCCCGTTCCTCGGCTGTCAGCGCCCGCAGGCGGGCGGCGAGGAAGGCGTCCTTGCGGTGGCGGCTCGCCTCCAGCAGCTGTCGGCCACGGGCGGTGACGGCAACGTGGGCCACCCGGCGATCGGCGGAGTCGATCGTGCGGGTGGCCAGGCCGAGCTGCTCGAGCGACGCCACCACCCTCGTCATCGTCGGAGGACGGACCCCCTCGGCTGCCGACAGGTCGCCCAACGTGAGCGGCCCCAGACGGGCGATGGTGTACAGCGCCGACAGCTGGGACGCGGTGACGTCGCTGACCGACTCGCGCCGGAGGCGGCGGGCCAGGCGCGAGACGGCCAGCCGCAGGCGGGCGGCGAGCTCCGCCTCCGACGTGGAAGGCTGGGGGCGACGGGCGGTCGTCGGCATCTGCCGACCAGAATACTTAGGTTCGCAAACTAATTTCCCGCTCTGCGAAGGAGGCGCGCCATGCCCGTGCTCCCCGACGACGAGATCCGCCAGCAGCTGGCCGACCTCCCCGAGTGGGCCCTCGGCGACGGCCGGATCACCCGGGAGTACCGCCTCGACGACTTCCGCCAGACCGTGGCCTTCGTCGTCCGCATCGCCTTCGAGGCGGAGGCGGCCAACCACCACCCGGACCTCGACCTGCGCTACAACCGGTTGCACGTCGCCCTCTCCACCCACAGCGAGGGAGGGGTCACAGCCAAGGACCTCGAGCTGGCCCGGGCCATCGAGGGCCTGGCGCCCCAGCCCCGATAAGGTCCGCCGTTATGCCAGTGCAGACCGGCCCGGTGGGGCCGTTCCCCGACGGTGCCGACCCCGAGGAGTACGACAAGCTCCGGCGGCGGGTCCTTTGGACCATGCCCACCGGCCTTTATGTAGTCGGCAGCCGGGCGGGCGAGCGCCGCAACGGGATGACGCTCAACTGGGCGTCCCAGCTCAGCTTCAACCCCAAGCTGTTGGGCGTCGCGGTGGAGAACGAGGCGGTCACCCGGGAGCTGATCGCCGGGGGCGGCGCCTTCAGCCTGTGCATCCTCGACCGCGAGGACCGGGCCATCGTCCGCAAGTTCACCAAGCCGGTGGAGGTCGACGCCCAGGCGTCGACCCTCAACGGGTTCCCGTACCACGACGGGGTCACCGGCGTGCCCATCCTCGACCAGGCCGTCGCCTACGTGGAGTGCCGGGTGCGCGACAGCCTCGAGCTGGGCGACCACACCCTGTTCGTCGGCGAGGTGGTCGACGCCGGGTTCCAGAAGCCCGAGGAAACGCCCGTGCTGCGCATGGAGGACACCCGCATGAACTACGGGGGTTAGCGGGCCGGCTCGTGCGCCTGGCCACCTTCAACATCCTCCACGGACGGGCCCTCGACGGCGGGCCGGTCTCGACCGAGCGGCTGGTGGAGGCGTGCGCGTCGCTGGACGCCGACGTGCTCGCCCTCCAGGAGGTCGACAGAGGCCAGCCCCGTTCGGGCGGCATCGACCAGACGGCGGCGGTGGCCGAGGGGATGGGCGCCGCCGCTTGGCGGTTCGAGCCCGCCATCGTCGGCGAGCCCGGCGGCCGCTGGCGCCCGGCGGGCGACGACACCGAGGGCGACGGCGGCTACGGGGTGGCGTTGGTCTGCGGGCGCCCGGTGCGGGCGTGGCACGTGCTGCGCCTGGCGCCGGCGGCCATGCGGTCACCGGTGTTCGTGCCCGGTCGCCGGGCGTTCGTCCTGCTTCCCGACGAGCCGCGGGTCGTCCTCGCCGCCGAGCTCGACGGAGGAGCCAACCCGTCGGTCGTGGCCAGCACCCACCTGTCGTTCGTCCCCGTGTGGAACGCTCTCCAGCTCCGACGGGCGACGCGCTGGCTGGCCGGGCTGGGTCCGTCCTGCGTCCTGCTCGGGGACACCAACCTGCCCGGGGCCCTGCCCGGCCTCGTGTCGGGATGGCAGTCGCTCGCCCGGGCCCGCACGTTCCCCGCCGACCAGCCGTCCATGCAGATCGACCACGCCCTGGGCCACGGGCCGCTGCCCGAGGTGGTCGGGGTCGACGCGCCCCGCCTTGCCCTCTCCGACCACCGGGCCCTGGTGGTGGAGCTGGCCGGCGGCTGAGTAAGGTCGTGCCGTCGTGGCCCTGCACCCTCTCGACAACACGGCCTTCGGCTTCCCCTCCGAGTGCTTCGTGTGCGACCCGGCGAACCCGGCCGGCCTGCGCCTGCGCTTCGCCCACGACGACGAGGCCGACAAGGTGGTCTGCGACTTCACCCTCGGCCCCGGCTACTCGGGCGCCCCGCGCTTCGTGCACGGCGGGCTGGTGCTGGCGATCCTCGACGAGGCGATGGCGTGGGCGGCCATCGCCGTGGCGAAGAAGTTCGCGGTGTCGCGGACGTCGAAGGCCAGCTTCCGCCGCCCGGTCATGGTCGACGTGCCCCACCGGGTGGAGGCGGTGGTCGAGGAGCACGACGAGGCGTCGGTGACCGCCCGGGCCCAGGTCCTCAACCCCGACGGCAAGCGCTGCGCCGAGGCCACCGCCCGGCTCGCCGTCCTGTCGGAGGAGACGGCGAGGACGGCCATCGGCCCCGACCTGGCCGGCAACGACGCCTACCTCCGGAGCACCCGGGGATGAGCATGTTCCCGCCGCCGCCCCCCGTCGTCCCCGAGATCGACGTGGACGAGCTCGACCGTTCGCGCGCCACCGCCGCCGCCGTCATCGACGTTCGCCAACCCGAGGAGTACGACGCCGG
>DATACM010000380.1:0-2698 GCA_036259055.1 Acidimicrobiales bacterium
GGACCTCTGCACCAGCGGCGACCAGGGCCTCTACGGATTGGCCCTTCATCCCAGCTTCCCGCGCGTCAACGACGTCTTCGCCTTCGCCGTGCGAAGAGGTGGGGACGGGGCATGCCACATCCAGGTGCTCAGGATCAGCCGCCCCTCGGACGCGGCGACGTTCACCGTCCTGTTGAGCGACCCCTATGTCGGCGGCCACGTCGGGGGCCGGATCCTGTTCGGGCCCGATGGGCACCTCTATGTCGCGACGGGCGCCGGGGCCAGCGGGTTGCGACCCTGGCGCAGGAGCAGGCCCAGCGGGCCAGGGTGCAGGACACGAGCAGTCCCAAGGGCAAGATCCTCCGGATCACCGAGTCGGGAGCCGTCCCCGTCGAAAACCCCTTCGTGGGAGCAGCGTTCGCCTGCGGCTTCCGGAACGTCTTCGGCTTTGACTTCGACCCGGTGAGCGGCCAGCTGTGGGCCACCGACAACGGGCCGGATCCGTCGTACCAGGGTGAGCCCGCGGGTCCGGGGCCGAACGGCGGCTGCAATTGACGAGGTCAACCTCGCGGTCAAGGGCTCGAACCTGGGCTGGGGGCCCACCGGGACTGCGCCGCGGACCCGCCACCGCCGGTGAACTCCAACCGGGACGGGCCCAACCCGGTTCTGCCGAAGATCAACATCTCGGCGGCCAGCGGCATCACCGGCGCCCGGTTCTTCTCGGGATGTGGACAACTACTGGGTCGACGTGGTCTTCACCACCTGACCCGTCCACCGGCCGAGACCGTTCGGGGAGGTCCCGACTAGGCTTGCTGTAACCGCCCGGGTAGCTCAGTCGGCAGAGCAGCTCACTCGTAATGAGCAGGTCGTCGGTTCGAGTCCGACCTCGGGCTCTTCACTCCCTGCCGGCGTCCCCTTCCCCCTTCGGCAGGAGGCCCATGTCGGCCAGCAGGTCCCCCCAGCGCCGTTCGAAGGCGGCGGCGGTGTGCTCCGCCAGCACGAGGGCCCGGGCTTCGGCCACCGCCGCCTCGGCCTCTCCGGCTTCGACCCGTTCGAGCGCCTCGGCCACGGCCGTCGCCTGGCGCGGGACGAGGAAGGGCCGGTAGGCGGGTACCCGGCGGCCCAGCTCGTGGGCCCATCCCACCGGCGTGGTGACGGCGGGGACACCGGCGGCGAGGGCCTCGCCGACCGCGATGGCCCAGCCCTCGTAGGCGCTCGGGAGCACAAATGCGTCGGCGGCGGCGTACGCCCATGCCAGCTCCTCGGGCGACAGGATCCCCAGCGCCCGGGCCCCGGGCACCGGCCCGGGACCAACGGCGACCAGCTCCCAGCCCACCCGCCCACAGGCGTCCAGGGCGATGGCCGGTCCCTTGGCGGGCTCGCCTCGTCCCACGAACAGCCCGTAGCGAGCGTCGAGCCGCAGGCCCAGTCGCCGACGCGCCTCGCCCCGGTCGCGTGGCCGGAACAGCTCGGTGTCGACACCGGGGGGCACGACCCTCGCCACGTCGGCGCGGTAGAGGCGGACCGCATCCTCGGCCGTCCGCTCGGAGATGGCGACGACGGTGGCACCTCGGGCGGCCAGGGCTTCGGCGAGCCCGGCGGCCAGAGCCCACCGCACCCGCCAGTGCCAGCGGGCCGGCTGGTGTCGCGCCAGCCGCACGAGGTTGGAGACGTAGACGTGGACCCGCGGGGGCCGGCGGAGGCCCGGCCACCCCCACGGCCCGATGGTGACGACGAGATCCGGCTGGGGGGCCATCCGCCCGACGGCCCGTCGCAATGCGCCCGCCTGCCAGAGCAGCGTCGCGCCATGCCGCGCCACCGATGTCGGAGCTGGTCCGCCGGGGCCCACCAACGCCACCTCGAACCCGGCCCGGGCGAGCATGCCGGCCACCTGCTGGCACATCCGCTCCGCCCCGCCGACCGTGGAGGTCGGGTCGGGGGAGACGACCACCGCCCGCTTCGCCGCAGAAGTCAGTGGAGCCACCGTCGGTAGTCGGGAAGCGAGCGCTGGGCATTGGACGGGCGGTCGCGGACCGGCCGGGCGGGCACCCCGGCGACGACGGTGAAGGGGGCGACGTCGCCCACGACCACCGCCCCGGCCGACACGACGGCCCCGTTCCCCACTGAGGCACCGGGCAGGACGAGGGCCCTCGTGGCGATCCAGCTGCGGGAGCCGATGGAGACAGGGCGGGGGCGCCACTGAAGGGACGACGAGTCGACGTCGTGGTCGGCGGTGAGGACGAGCGCCTCGGACGAGATGTTGACCAGGTCACCCACCTCGAGGCCGCCCCTGCCGTCGAGGGTGACCCCGCGGTTGACGATGCAGCCCTCTCCGATCCGGACCCCGCCGCGAGTTGTCACCGTGATCCGCCGCTCGACCACCGTCCCGGCGCCGACCGACCATCCGCACAGGCGTCGCAGAACCCACAGCCGGAGGTTGTGGCCGGGCGCACGCAGGAGGGCGTTGGCGACCACGACGAGGACGTCGAGCACGGCCGCTCGGGCGGAGGGCGGGAGCGAGCGCAGCATCCGCCCGGCGCCCTGAGGGTGCCCGCTCGAGCTCGGTGCCCGAGCCCGGCGCCGGTCAGCCGGCGTTCGGGGTGCCCGGGCTCTTGGAGGTGTTGGCGCTGCTGGCGCCGGTGGAGTTCTTGGTCCCCGAGGTCCCACCTGAGGCGGCGCCACCCCCGCCGCTCGGGGCCGGCGATCCGCCCCCTGCCGC
>DATACM010000381.1:0-4931 GCA_036259055.1 Acidimicrobiales bacterium
CCGTCGGGTCTCTAATCATGCGACCTCCCTCTTGTATACCGTGAGGACCCGACGGACGAGACCTGCACAGCGGCCAGCTTTCGACTGGAACAACGCCAGGGCGTACGGCCCTTTGCACAACGCCGGGATAGGTGGGACACCCTGCAGAAGAATCCCACGCCGCCCGACGCGTCGAAGGGGGGTTGGAGGCGACCGCCCGGGAACGATGCACCTACCTCGCGCCCGGTAACACGCCTCGCGATCGAGCGGGTCACCTTGCCGGGAGGGCCCACGGAGGGTCGGATCGTGACGGGCCGGGGTGTCCCGAGGTCGGTGATCAGGGATGCGCCCGAGGAGACCGCGGATCGTCATTATGCGGCGCGAGGTAGGCGACGTTATCGGGTGGGCGGGTATTCCTGATTCAAGTGGGAGAGAGATGAGCCGAGCGACGTGCTTCGTTTCGTCGTGGCGCGGCGGCCCACCTTGGGATGTCGCCGCCTAGTCCCAGGATAACAACTCCGTCAGCGGCCTTCCCTTTGGAGCCGCCGCCGTTTGGACCGACAGCAGACCCGCGGCAGGCGCTGAGGGGCGCGCCGACGGGTTCCTCGCTCCGCACGGAGCGAGACGCTGCGTTGGAAGCTGCACGAGGCGGCCATGAAGCCGTCGCATCTCCGCAGCCTCGACCACGACTAGGGCGGCGAAGGATGGGGAGCGGACGCCTCAGCAGACGCGAGTTGCTTCGCCCAAGTAGAGGAGAAAGATGGGCGCATGCAACGAGCGATCTCCATCTCCGTCCCCACCAGCGCAACCGACGAGCTCCTCGCCGAACTTGAGGGCCATGACCACGTGACCGCTCTGTCAGTGGCACGGGAGGCGTCGGTGAAGCCTCCTGGCGACGTGGTCATTGTCCATGCCCTCGACCGTGGGTCGGACGCCGTGCTGGCCGCCGCTCAGCGGGCCCAGCGACACGGTCCGGTGTCCGTCGCCACCGAGGAGCTGCTTTCGATCGCCGATCCCGAGCACCACCACGAGCTCGTTCGGGACGTCGACGAGGGTCTGTGGGAGGAAGCGATCACGGGCCTGGGCCACCGCGGACGAGTGACCGTCAACTTCGTTGCCCTGATCATTGCGGGGGGCGTTATCGCCCTCACCGGGCTGGTCACCGAGACCAACCAGGCCGCCGTGGTGTTCGTGGCCGCCGCCATCATTGCCCCAGGCTTCGAGCCGGTAGCCAAGGTCGCGCTCGGCCTGGTGTTGCGCCGTTGGGCCCTCCTGCGACGGGGTCTTCGCTCCATCACCGTCGGCTACTTGACGCTCATCGCCGCCACCGCCATCGCCTATCTGGGTCTCCGGGCCGCAGGAGTGATCGCAGAAAGCCAACTCGTCGCCAATAGCGAGGTGAGGCGGCTCGCCGATCCCAGCGCCATCGATGTGCTGGTCTCCGCCGCCGGCGCCCTCGCCGGGATGATCATGGAGGTGGCAAACCGGCGGAACATGATCGCCGGGCCCCTAATCGCTCTGGCCCTCATCCCCGCAGCTGCCCTGGTCGGGGCTGGCGTCGGCGCTGGCGAACTGGGGCTCGCGCTCGAAGCGCTCATGCGCCTCGCGCTCGACTTTGCCCTCATTGTCGGTTTCGGCGTCGCAGTCGTGGCCTACAAGCAGGCGCGGGTGCACCGCAGGACCCCGATGGAGTAATCACCGCGTCGGGGAGGCACAACTCCGGCTCGGTCGGCCGTTCCCAGGCCCGAGGACGGGGTCCGCCAGCTAGGTAGTCTCCGCCATTTGCCGATGCGGATGTCGTACAGCCGAACGGTGCCGTGAGGTCCACACCAGGTAAGCACCTTGGCTGCGCTGCCGAGGTCGCTTTGTATACGGCGAGGTCGTGAGAGCGCTTTAGCCGCCCCTGGACAGGCAGAGGCTCCTCGAATGGGAGGTGCCGTGAGGTCGAATGCAGGACCCGCACGAGTTCGGCACCACTGCTGCGCCCGGTAACGCGGGACAGTCAGGACCACCGTCAGCGAGCTGGTGCGCCTTGAACGCCCGCCTCCCCGCTACTTCGCGTGCTGTCGACACCGACGCGCGCCGGGCGGCGAGGCCCGTCGCTAATCGGGGTACGGGCTGACGGACCCTCATCGCTGCCCGCTTCGTGACGGTCACTGACCGGCACCTTGCGGTGTGGCGGGCGACCCATCGGCGGCCCCGGAGTGGGGGTTCGGCCAGTCATTGAGCGATCAGCACAGAACCTGGCGGTCAGGACGGCCGCTCGAGGGCGGGCGGGCGCTCTTCGCGCCCAAACGTCCGCGAGACCATGGCCGGGAGCCGAGACCGTCACGAGCAGGCCGTGCGCACCGGCTCCACGCCGTAGACGCGCGCCCCGTTGAGCCCGAGGACCTTCGCCTTGACGGCGTCGGTCAACGCCGGGTAGCCAAAGCGCTCCTGGAATTCTTCGGAGATGGTGAAGGCCCGAAAGGCGTCGATCTGTGGCTGCGGCGAGCCATACCAGATGGAGTCGGTTCCCCAAACAACGTTGTCCTCGCCCAGGTGGGCGAGCAGCTTCCCCAGCACATGCGCGGCCTGATCGGGCTCCCGCATCACGCGGAACCATGTCGTGCCGAGCTCGGCAAAGACGTTGGCGCCCCGTGTGATGCCCGCGCCCTCCACGGACGCCACCAACCGGTCGACGCCCCGTGGCGACGACGCAGAGTAGCGACCCTCGCGCCGCCCGACTTCCCAACCTGAGTGGTACACAAGGAAAGCCACGTCGGGGTGGCGACGGGCGGCCGGCCCGACATCAGCCGGGTCGTTCGAATACCCGCCGGCAAGTCCCTTGTGCACCGCGACCCGGGGAACGCCGAGCTCGACTGCCTTACGGATGAACGCGTCGCCCACGGCAGGGAGGGAGCGGTCATGGTCGTCGAGCCACCAGGGCTGCCCCGGAATGTGTGTGTACACCTTCCAGCCGACGACGGGGTGCTCATGCACGGCGCGCTCCATCGCCGCGAGGGCCACCGGCAGCGGCGCGAGCGTCGGGTGGGCTTCAGCGTGCAGGAATAGACGCTCGGGCCTGGCGTGGCAGAGCGTATGGACGGCCCGCCTCGTCCTCTCCATGACCTCGGGCGACAACGGGCTGTGCTCAGGCGCGAACGGCAGAGCCGACAATACGGCCATGGTCGTGTCGCTCCGTTTGAACACCAGGTCGGTGAAATGCTCGGCGTCGAAGCACTTGGCGTGGTCCGCCTCGCCACACGAGGCCTGCGGAAAGTTTGCGGTAAAGCCGAGCTCCCTGCGGCTGAGAGGATCGACCTCGAAGTCCAGCATGTGGCCTTGGACGTCGAAGACGAAGCCGTCCTCGCGGCCCAAGGCGTCGGAGGCAACGTCAGGCTCGGTGGCCGCCTCTGGCGGGAGCGTTGACCCGAACCCGCCTCCGGGACGCTTTCCGTCAACGGCGGCCCGCTCCCTCGAGCACCCCTCGACGGTCAGGAGCATGGTCGCCATCGCGCAGGCTGAGCGCAGGAACTCCCGGCGGCTGACATTGGTGCGGCGGGCGTTCGTGTCGACCGTTTCGCGGGTCCGGCGGACGATCTCGCGCTCAAACGGTGTAGGCGGTGGCGGCGCGTACTCGCCGTTGGTCAGGGGACCCAGATCGATCGGCAGCCGGTCCTCGATGGCGCCGAGTCTACGGTGACCGTACTGATGGTCCCTCCGCCGTCGCCGTGGTGTTCCTCAAGGTCACAACGACGCCGCGCGGTGACACCCAGCCGGGCGTCGGTGCTCCGAGCTGCCCGCCCTCGAATCGCACGTGGGGACAAACCCTCGGTCGAGTGGGTGCACATCGATGAGTTTCACCTCCCATCGACGTCAGAGGGATCGCAAGAACGCGGTGGGCCAACGTTGTCACGGCGTCCCGACCTCGGGCCCCGGATACGCCGCCCGAACGCCGTCCTGGCGACAGACCCGTCACGAGAGCCTGGAGGCATTGTGGGCAAGCTCATCTACACGGCGATCACGTCCCTCGACGGCTACATCGAGGACCAAAGCGGTGGCTTCGATTGGGCGATGCCCGACCCCGAGGTACACGCTTTCGTCAACGACCTCGAGCGGCCGGTCGAGACCCACCTCTACGGCCGGCGCATGTACGAGACGATGGCGGTCTGGCAGACGGTCGGCCTCGAGCCCGTCACACCGGGTGCGCCCGCTCCGCAACCCGAGGAGCTCGACTTCGCCGAGGTGTGGCGGGCGGCCGACAAGGTCGTCTTCTCTCGGACGCTCGACGACGTCGCGACGCCTCGCACCCGGCTACATCGCGAGTTCAGCCCGGAGGCTGTCCGTCGCCTGAAGGAGGCCGCCGACGGCGACCTCTCGGTGAGCGGACCAGGCTTGGCCCAGCATGCCTTCACAGCCGGACTAGTGGACGAGATACGCCTCTTCGCGTTCCCTGTCATCGTCGGCGGCGGCAAGCCGGGACTGCCCCGGGACGTCCGGGTGAACCTGCGGCTGCTCGATGAGCGGCGATTCGACAACGGGGTCGTCCACCTGCGCTACACGGCACGGTGAGGATCGGCGCAACCCCCGCTCGGCCGACGACAACCGCAGCCCCTGACCACCTCGGTCAGCAGCGCTCTCGGCCGTCGCACACCGACAGAGGCGGACGAGAGACTCGACGCTGCCGGCCTCACTTGGAGCGTCCACCGGCGGCCACGTCACGAGGGCGTTCGCGGCAACGGGGCGACAGGACGACGCCGTCGAAGGGGACCCCGCCATGGTCTACCGCCACGAGCTCGAGGCGCTCGGGCGAAATTCGCATATCGACAAAGTGGTGGGTGGCGCGGGAGGCGGCGGTGAACCTTGCCCGACCCGTCGCCCGTAGATGCGCGGCGGCCCCCGAGATGACATAGGTGATCCCCCCGAGCGGCTTCGAGCGCTGGTAGTCGTGCTCGTGGCCGGCGAGGACG
>DATACM010000382.1:0-2355 GCA_036259055.1 Acidimicrobiales bacterium
ACGAAGTCCCAGCGCCCGTCGACGAGCACCGCGTCGGGCGCGAGGCCGAGGCCGTCCAGGGCGCGCCGGGCGGCCAGGCGCTGAGCCTCGGACATGCCCAGCTCGTCGCACTCCTCCTGGCTGGCGTGGCCCACCGCCCAGGCCCGGCACCACTCGGTGAGGCGGGGATAGAGGCGCTCGCGCTCCTCCTCGGTGAGCATCTTCGAGTCGCGGACCTTGTAGACCCGCCGGTCGCGGGGCAGCACCACCGCCCCGACCGAGATGGGGCCGGCCCACGACCCCCGGCCGACCTCGTCGACGCCGACCACCACGTCGGAGCCGTGGTCCCACAGCTCCCGCTCGAGGGACAGGCTCGGCACCGTCTGGCGGCGGACGACGGCAGCGGGCGCCACGGCGCCCGACCCTACCCCGGCGGGGGCTAGGAGCGTGCTGATCTATCGCGCCGACCAGCCAGAGGAGACCGCGTAGCCGCTGGTCGGTGCTTCGGGCCGAAGGCCCGACCGGAGTAGATCAGCACGCTCCTAGAGGAGGCGGACGGAGGCGGGGCCCTCGGTGACCTGCCCCACGGCGACGAAGCCGGCGTCGGCGAGGGAGGCGTCGCCGGCGAGGTCGGCAGGGAGGGCGGCGAGGAGGCCGCCCGACGTCTGGGGGTCGAAGGTCAGCGCCTCGAGGGGCGCGTCGGCCGACGAGGTCACCCTGCCCTCCAAGTGGGCCCGGTTGCGGGCGTCGCCGCCGGTGCGCACGCCCGCCTCGGCCGCGGCCAGGGCCCCCGGGTAGAGCGGCAGCGACCGGCTGTCCAGCTCCAGGCAGGTCGCCGAGCGCTCGGCCATCTCCCAGGCGTGGCCCAAGAGGCCGAAGCCGGTGACGTCGGTGACGGCGTGGGGTGGCTCGGGCAGGGCGGACAGGGTCTCGGCCGCCTGCCGGTTGAGGCGGCGCATGTCGGCGATCGCGGTCGCCTTGTCGGCCGGGCTGCCGCCGGCCAGGACGATCCCGGTGCCCAGGGGCTTGGACAGCAGCAGCACGTCGCCAGGACGGGCGCCCGCCTTCGTCCACACCCGCTCAGGGTGAACGAGGCCCTGCACCGCCAGCCCGAAGATCGGCTCCTCGGAGCGGATGGTGTGGCCGCCGGCCACGATGCCGCCGGCGTCGGCCACCACCCGCGATGCGGCGCCGAGGATCGCGCCGATCACCTCGACCGGCATGCGCTCGGGGAAGGCGGAGATGTTGAGGGCGAGCACCACCCGCCCCCCCATGGCGAACACGTCGCTGCAGGCGTTGGCGGCGGCGATGGCGCCGAAGTCGTCGGGATCGTCGACGAGGGGCGGGAAGAAGTCGGTGGTGGACACGAGGGCGGCGTCGTCGGACAGCCGGTAGACGGCGGCGTCGTCGAAGGGAGCCAGCCCCACCACCAGGTCGGGCACCGCTCCGTCGCCGACCAGCGACCGCACGAGGCCGGACAGCGGGGCGGCGCCCCACTTGGCGGCGCAGCCCCCGCAAGAGGTCCACTCGGTGAGGTTGACGGCGGTGTCCGCGGCGGTGGTGTCGGTGGCGGTCATCAGTCCAGTATCGCCCGCCCCCGATGGTTGTGCGGCGGGCTACCGCGTCTCGTCACCTGCCACCACCTCGGTGACCCACCGCAGGTAGCGCTCACTGCCGCCGACCACCGGCACGGCGATGATCTCCGGCGTGTCGTAGGAGTGCGCCTTGCGGACGGCGGCCACCACCTCGCCGAGGCGGTCGTCGGTGGTCTTGATGAGGCAGAGCCACTCGGTCGCCGTGTCGAGGCGCCCCTCCCACCAGAAGCGGCTCTCGACCGGCCCGAAGACCTGGACGCACGCGGCGAGCCGGCGCCGCAGGACGGACGTGGCCACCCCATCGGCCTCCTCCCGCGAGCCCGCCGTCACCTGCACCTGCAGCCATCCCGTCCTGCCGTCACCCATGCCGGCGATGCTACGAGCCACTCGCCCGCCCGATCGCCGGAGAACCGCCGTAGCATCGCCTCGTGGATCGAGTGGGAGGCACAGCTCCGAAGAGGGTCGTCGCCGTCGTCCCCCACACGCATTGGGACCGGGAGTGGTATGCGCCCTTCCAGTCGTTCCGGCTGGCGTTGGTGGACCTGCTCGACGACCTGCTCCCCCGGCTGGAGGCGGACGGCTCCCCGTTCCTGCTCGACGGCCAGGTGGCCGTGGTGGACGACTACCTCGAGGTGCGCCCCGAGGCCCATGAGCAGCTCCGCCGGCTGGTGGCTTCGGGGCAGTTGAGCGTGGGGCCCTGGTACGTGCTGCCCGACGAGTTCTGCGTCTCCGGGGAGACGCTCGTGCGCAACCTGGAGCTCGGGCTCGAGCGGGCGGCCGA
>DATACM010000383.1:0-2702 GCA_036259055.1 Acidimicrobiales bacterium
GGTGGTGGCGCCCTACGCCGCCGCCCATGCCGCCGGGCGCACGCCCAACCCGTGCGTGGAGTGCAACCGCCACCTGAAGTTCGACCGCCTCCTCCGCCGCGCCCGCCAGCTCGGGTTCGACGCGGTGGCCACCGGGCACCATGCCCGGGTGCGCCGCACCGGCGGGCGCTACCGGCTGCTGCGGGGCGCCGATCGTTCCAAGGACCAGTCCTACGTGCTGCACATGCTCGGACAGGACGAGCTGACCCGGTGCCGGTTCCCCGTGGGCGAGATGACCAAGGCCGAGGTGCGGGAAAGGGCCCGGGCGCTGGGCCTGCGCACGGCCGACAAGCCCGACAGCCAGGACGTGTGCTTCGTCGGCGCCACCGGCGGGCGGGCGGCGTTCCTCGGCCCCCGCATCGGGCTCCGCCCCGGCCGGGTGGTCGATGCGGGTGGTGCCGAGGTGGGACGGGTCGACGCCGTCGAGCTGGTCACCGTGGGCCAGCGCCGGGGGCTGGGCGGCGGAGGCGGCGAGCGCCGCTACGCCCTGTCGGTCGACACCGCCACCGCCACGGTGGTCGTCGGCAGCCTCGCCGAGCTGGTGGTCGATTCGGTGCGGCTGTGCGGTCTCACGTGGACCGCCGGTGAGCGCCCGGCCGACGGCGCGTCGTTGCTGGCCCAGTGCAGCGCCCACGGGCGGGCGGTCGAGGCGACCCTGGATGGTTCGGTGCTGCGCTTCGCCGAGGGCCACCGCCGGGTGGCGCCCGGGCAGAGCGTCGTGCTGTACCAGGGCGACGAGGTCCTCGGGGGTGGCACCGCCGCCTGAGCCCGCCGGGCAACAATGAGCCATCGGACCTGGGGGCTGGCTTTCGGGGCGGCGGGGAGCATGGCAGGACGTGGCCTCGGGCCACGACCTCCCGGTGCACCAGCCCACGGCGCGGCTGCTCAACGGGGCCGCGGTCCTGCTGGCCCTGGCCACCGTCGCCGGACTGATCGTGTTCCGTCCCGGTGGCGGGGCGGGGCGTCCGGACCTGGCCGAGGCGGGGGTGACGACCGCCTTCTACGACGCCCAGGTCCTCGGCGCCCGGACGGGGCCGTGTCGCGCGCCCTCCGGCGTCCCCGCCCAGGGCGGCGGCGGCACGTGCCGGGTGGTCGAGGCGCAGTTGCTCGAGGGGCCCGACGCCGGCCGCACCGTCCGTCTCGACTTCCTGCCGTCGTCGACCAACCCTGACCTGGACGACGGCGACAAGGTGGTGCTCAGCTACAACCCGGCCTCGCCGGCAGGGGACGAGTACCAGTTCGCCGACCGCCAGCGGAAGCCAGTCCTCTTCTGGCTGGCCGCCGCCTTCGCCCTGTCCGTCGTCCTGCTGGGACGGGTTCGGGGCGTGGCCGCCCTCGTGGGGCTGGCGGCGAGCCTGGTAGTGCTGCTCTCCTTCACCCTGCCGGCGGTCATCGACGGGCGTAGTCCGGTGGGCGTGGCCGTCGTGTCGGCGGCGGCCATCGCCTTCATCGCCCTGTACCTGGCTCACGGCTTCCGGCCCATGACTACTGTCGCCCTGCTGGGGACGCTCGCGAGCCTCGCCCTCACCGCCGTCCTCGCCGTCGCCTTCACCGAGCTGGCCCACTTCTCGGGGTTCGCCAGCGAGGAGGCGACGTTCCTGTCCTTCGCCGCCGGCTCGATCGACCTCCGGGGCCTGCTCCTCGGCGGGGTGGTGATCGGCGCGCTGGGTGCCATCGACGACATCACCGTCACCCAGGCGGCGGCGGTCGCCGAGGTCCGCCGGGCAGACCCGGGGACGTCCCGTCGGGAGCTGTACCGGGCGGGCCTGCGGGTGGGCCGCGACCACGTGGCGTCCACCGTCAACACCCTGGTGCTGGCGTACGCCGGCGCGTCGATGCCGCTGCTCGTCCTCTTCGTCCTCAGTGACCAGTCGCTGACGTCGGTCGCCAACAGCGAGGTCGTCGCCACCGAGATCGTGCGCACGCTCGTGGGCAGCATCGGCCTGGTGGCGTCGGTGCCGGTGACCACGTGGCTGGCCGCGGTGGCGGTGGGGTCGTCGTCGTCAGCCGAGGCGGATCCGGCGACGCCCGGCCTCCTCGAGGACGGCGCCGGGCCGGGTGGGGGTGAAACGCAGCCGGGTGGCTGACTCCGATCGGCCCTCGCGGCGGCCGGGCCGGACCAGGGTCAGCGGGACCGCTTCGGCGAGCACCAGCTCGAGGGCCAGGCCGGGCGCCGCGTAGGTGAGGTCGACGAGGTCGCCCGTCGTGGCCGGGGCGGTGGCCGGTTGCAGGCGGGCGATCAGCTGGCGCCGGAAGAGCACCGGGTCGAGGAGGGCGAGGGGATCGTGGAGCACCAGCCCGGCGGGGACGAACACCACCCACCGGCGCGACAGGTTGTGGAACGCCCGTGCGAGGAGCCCGGCGACCGGGAGCCCGACGACGAGGCAGATCGACCCGACCACCCACTGACGAGCGGCCAGCAGCAGCGGACCGCTGGCCACCGCGGCGGCGGCCAGGGCCCAGGCCAGAGCCAGCGGCCCGGCGAGGAGCGGACCGGGGACGCGCAGCAGGAACCGGCGCTCGTTGGGGTAGGCGGGGCCGTTGACGCAGTGGGCAGCGAGGGCCGGGGCGAAGACCCAGGCGACGACCACGGCGGCCCACCCGGCGGCGACCGCCGAAGGGTGGCCGGCGAGGGCGGCGGGGGGGGGGGGGGGGGGGGGGGG
>DATACM010000384.1:0-13823 GCA_036259055.1 Acidimicrobiales bacterium
CTCCGCCCGCCCCCCAGGCACCATTGCCCCCGCCGCCGACCCCGCCGGCGGTGCCGCAGCAGCAACAGCCCGCCCCGCCGGCGCCCACCACGACCAGCACCGCCCCCCGGGCCAGCGTCAGCCCCGCCGCCGCCCAGGCCTACGTGAGCCGGCTGGTGCGGTCGGGCGCCAACAGCACGAGCACGCTCATCGCCGCGCTCAAGACGCTGGAGACGATCGGGCTGCCCGCCGACGAGGTCGTCCGCACCGGGTTCGGGCACTTCCCGGTGGGCGGGCTGGCCACCTTCACCGACGACTTCGGCGACCCCCGGTTCACCCCGACCTTCCACACCCACCAGGGCACCGACATCTTCGCCGCCTTCGACACGCCGGTGCGGGCGCCGTTCAACGGCGTCGTGCGCTTCGCCGACGAGGCGGTGGGCGGCAAGTCCGCGTACGTCACCACCGCCGATGGCACCTTCTACTACATGACCCACCTGAAGTCGTTCGCCCAGGGGGTCGCCAGCGGCTCGCGGGTGTCCCAGGGGCAGATCGTCGGCACGGTGGGCGACAGCGGCAACGCCAAAGGCGGCGCTCCCCACGTGCACTTCGAGATCCACCCCCGAGGGGGGGCAGCCATCAACCCCAAGCCCTTCCTCGACCAGTGGCTGGCCGAGGCGCTGGCAGCCGTGCCGAAGCTGGTCGGCGGACTGGTGCAGGACCAGCCACCGGTGCTCCAGTCCACCGGGGTCACCCGTCGCTTCGAGATGAGGGACCTCGACCGGCGGGCCCGACCTCCGGTCGACCCGCTGCTGTGGGCGTCGTCGGTCAGTCCCACCGCCAGCGCCCTGCGCCTGGCCGAGGTGCAGGCGGCCCGGGTGGCGGAGAGCATCGACTGGGAGGAGAGGGCCGCCCGCGCCCAGGCCGAGGAGGCCGAATGGCGGACCGCCCAGGAGGCGGCCCGCGCCGCCCTGGGCCCGCTCACGCCGAGCCCCCTCGGCCGCCTCGTCGGCCCCCACGCCCACTCCAGCTGATCCCCGGGGCCGGGGTTGCCCACACGAGTACCCTCGAGCGACTGGTGGGTGGGTCGTCGGGCGTGCTCGTAGCTGCACTCGTCGCCTTGGCGTGCACCCTCGCCACGATGCCCCTCGTCACCCGGGCCCTTCGCCGCCTGCAGGCGTTCGACCACCCGACCCCGCGGTCGTCGCACCGCGAGCCCACACTCCGGGGGGGCGGCATCGCTCCGGCCGGGGCGATGCTCGTCGCCCTGGTGGCGCTGACCGCGGTGCCCGGCCCCGAGCGCCTCCAGCTCGCCGTCAGCGCCGCCGCCTTCGGCGCCATCGGGCTGGCCGACGACCTTCGGGGCGTCGGCGTCTTCACCCGCCTCGCCCTCCAGGGCGTCGCCGCCCTGGTGGCGGTCCCGGTGGTCGCCCTCCTCGACTGGCCGGCGTGGTCCGGCGTCGTCGTCGTGCTCTGGCTGGTGGCGTTCGCCAACGCCTTCAACTTCATGGACGGGATCAACGGGATCGCCTGCTCGTGCGCGATCGTCAGCGGTGCGGCCTGGTGGGTCGTCGGGGACGCGGCCGACGTCCCCCTGCTCGCCGGTGGTGGGATCGTGGCCGCTGCTGCCGCCCTCGGGTTCGCGCCGTTCAACGTCCTCACCGCCCGGACCTTCCTCGGGGACGTCGGCAGCTACTTCCTCGGTGCCTGGCTCGCGCTCCTCGCCGTGGTCGGGCTGGGCGAGGGTGCGCCGCCGGAGGCGGTGCTGGCGCCCCTCGCCCTGTACCTGGCGGACACCGGGACGACCCTGCTCCGGCGCGTCGCCCGGGGCGAGCGGTGGTACGAGGCCCACGCCGACCACACCTACCAGCGCCTGGTGAAGGCGGGCTGGTCGCACGTGGCGACCGCGGTGACCGTGGGTGTGCTCATGCTCGCCACCGCCACGCTGGGGATGCTCGCCTTCAGCGACTCGGGCGCGGTGCGGGCCGCCGGCGACGTGGGCATCCTCGCCGTCACCGCCGGCTACCTCTCGTTACCGGCGCTCGTGTCCTCGCGGCGCAGGACGTCGGCGGCGCTCACCGGGTGAGCGTTTGCCGGGCCGGCGCCGGGCATGTCACACTGGCGGCGATGGCCCGTCCCCGAATCCTGGTACTTCTCGCCTAGCGCACGCCGCCACATCACCGCGCGTGCGCTCCGACCTCCCCGACGGGAGGTCGTTTCGTTTCCGGGGACGGATCCGGTCGACGCACAAGGGGAGCCGACATGCAGATGAACGGGGGCCAAGCCCTCATCAAGAGCCTGGAGATGGAAGGGGTCGAGGTCATCTTCGGCCTCCCCGGTGGGGCGATCCTCCCCGTGTACGACCCCATCATCGACTCGCCCATCCGCCACATCCTCGTGCGCCACGAGCAGGGGGCCGGGCACATGGCCGAGGGCTACGCCCACGCCACCGGACGCCCGGGCGTGGCCATGGTCACGAGCGGGCCGGGCGCCACCAACATCGTGACCCCTCTGGCCGACGCCATGATGGACTCGATCCCGATCGTCGTCATCACCGGCCAGGTGCCCTCCGCCGCCATCGGCACCGACGCGTTCCAGGAGTGCGACACCATCGGCATCACCCGCTCGGTCACCAAGCACAACGAGCTCATCACCGACGCCCGGGACATCCCCCGGGTGATCAGGGAGGCCTTCCACATCGCCACCACCGGCCGCCCCGGACCGGTGCTGGTGGACATCCCCAAGGACATCGTCGACCCGAAGAACCCCCGCTCCGCCTTGGAGTGGTACTGGCCCGAGTCGGTCGACCTGCCGGGGTACAAGCCCACAACGCGCGGCCATCCGCGCATGATCCGCGAGGCGGCCCGGCTGATCTCGGAGTCCCGCCGCCCGGTGATCTACGCCGGCGGCGGCATCCTCAAGGGCCGGGCGGCCGAGGCCCTCCGCGAGCTGGCCGAGCTGTGCGGCATCCACGTGGTCACCACCCTCATGGCCCGCGGCGCCTTCCCCGACTCCCACCCGCTGTGCCTGGGCATGCCCGGCATGCACGGGAACTACACCGCCGTCACCGCCATGCAGAAGGCCGACCTGCTCATCGCCTTGGGATCGCGCTTCGACGACCGGGTCACGGGCAAGGTGGCGGCGTTCGCGCCCGACGCCAAGATCATCCACGTCGACATCGACCCCGCCGAGCTGGGCAAGGTGCGCCGTCCCGACGTCCCCATCGTGGGCGACTGCCGGGTGGTCATCGAGGAGCTGGTCCGGGCGGTGCGGGAGCTGGCGGAGTCGGCGGCGACCGACGACGACACCGCCCGGGACGCCGCCGGCCAGCCCGACCGCTCGGCGTGGAACGCCCAGATCGACGCCTGGCGGGAGCAGTACCCGCTCCGCTGCGAGCAGGGATGGGACGAGGGCGACCGGCTGAAGCCCCAGTTCTGCATCGAGGCCCTACGGGACAGCAACTCGCCCGACACGATCGTCGTGGCGGGCGTCGGCCAGCACCAGATGTGGACCAGCCAGTTCTGGCACTTCGAGCACCCATACACCTGGGTCAACTCGGGTGGGCTCGGCACCATGGGGTTCGCCGTCCCCGCCGCCATCGGGGCCAAGGTCGGCTGCCCCGAGCGCACGGTGTGGGCGATCGACGGAGACGGCTGCTTCCAGATGACCGCCCAGGAGCTGGTGACCGCGTCGTCCGAGCGCATCCCGGTGAAGGTGGCCATCCTCAACAACGCCTACCTGGGGATGGTCCGGCAGTGGCAGGAGCTCTTCTACGAGGAGCGCTACAGCGAGGTGTACCTGTCACCCGACCTGCCCGACTACAAGCTGTGGGCCGAGGCCATGGGCTGCGTGGGCCTGCGAGTGGAGTCGGCCGACGAGGTGATGCCGGCCATCGAGAAGGCCAACTCGGTCGACGACCGGCCCGTCGTCATCGACTTCCGGGTCGACTACGCCGAGAAGGTCTACCCGATGGTGGCGGCGGGGACCTCGAACGACGAGATCATCCTGGGGCCCGAGCAGGGACCGGGGGGCCACTGATGCCCTCCGGCCCGCCCGCTCCGGGAGAGACGCCCCGCCACCACACCCTGTCGGTCCTGGTCGAGAACAAGGCAGGCGTGCTGGCGCGGGTGGCCGGCCTGTTCGCCCGGCGCGGTTTCAACATCTACTCGCTCGCGGTGGCGCCCACCGACGACGAGCGGTTCAGCCGCATCACGATCGTGGTCGACGTGGAGTCGGCGCCCCTCGAGCAGGTCACCAAGCAGCTCTTCAAGCTCATCCACGTCGTCAAGATCTCCGAGCTCGACCCTGCCCGGGCGGTCGAGCGGGAGATGATGATCGCCACCGTGCGGGCCGAGAGCGAGACCCGCAGCCAGGTGATCGAGCTCGTGCAGGTGTTCGAAGGGCGCATCGTCGACGTGGGCCACGAGGCGCTGACCGTCGAGCTGGCCGGCCCGCCGGGCAAGCTCGACAACTTCGAGGACCTCATGCGGGCCTACGGCATCGTCGAGCTCCAGCGCACCGGCCGGGTGGCGCTGCCCAAGCTCGACCGTGCGCCGGTGCGTGTCCGCATGGCCGCCCGAGCAGGATAGAGAGAAGGAAGCGAGGAGACAGCATGGCGAGCATCTACTACGAGAAGGACGCCGACGCGAACCTGATCGCTTCCCGGAAGGTGGCGGTGATCGGGTACGGGTCCCAGGGCCATGCCCACGCCCTGAACCTCTCCGAATCGGGCGTCGACGTGCGGGTCGGCCTGCGGGAGGGGTCGAGGTCGGCAGCCAAGGCGGAGTTGGCCGGGCTCCGGGTGACGACGATCGAGGCGGCGGCGTCGGAGGCCGACCTGGTGATGATCCTCCTGCCCGACACCGAGCAGAAGGCGGTGTACGAGGCCCAGATCGAGCCCAACCTCTCCGAGGGCGACGCCCTGTTCTTCGCTCACGGCTTCAACATCCGCTTCGGCCAGATCCGCCCGCCCAAGGGCGTCGACGTGGGGATGGTGGCGCCCAAGGGGCCCGGGCACCTGGTGCGACGGACGTTCGAGTCAGGCGGCGGCGTGCCGTCGCTCATCGCCGTCTCCCAGGACGCCTCGGGCAAGGCCAAGGCCCTCGCCCTGTCCTACGCTCACGCCCTCGGGGCGACCCGCGCCGGTGTGCTCGAGACCACCTTCGAGGAGGAGACCGAGACCGACCTCTTCGGCGAGCAGGTCGTGCTCTGCGGCGGCATCACCGAGCTGGTGATGGCCGGGTACGAGACGCTCGTCGGCGCCGGCTACCAGCCCGAGTCGGCGTACTTCGAGTGCCTGCACGAGCTCAAGCTCATCGTCGACCTCATGTACGAGCAGGGCATTTCGGGCATGCGCTTCTCGATCTCCGACACCGCCGAGTACGGCGATTACACCCGTGGGCCTCGCATCATCACCGAGGAGACCAGGGCGGAGATGCGCCGCATCCTCGAGGAGATCCGCGACGGCAGCTTCGCCGAGGAGTGGATCGCCGAGAACCGGGCCGGGCGCCCCCGGTTCAACGAGCTCAGGGAGAAGGGAAGGCAGCACCCGATCGAGGCGGTGGGTGCCCAGCTGCGCGAGATGATGCCGTGGATCGCCTCCGGCGGCACCCGCCTGCAGGACATCTCCGGGGGATAGCTCCCGGCCGCGGTCAGCCTCGATGCGACCCGGCCATCGACGGAGAGCTCTTGCGGTGCCCGCGGGGCCGTCGCACCGCCCAGCCGCAGGCGAGAATGACGAGGCCGTAAGCGAGCCAGCGCACGGCTCCCAGGCCGGGCGATGTCGTGAGCTCGCGGATGTTCGTGACGAGGAGCAGGGCGGCCACCGCGATCCCGAGGGCGCGGGCGGGGAGGAACCGGATGGCCCACGCCGCGAACGGCGCGGCGAGGACACCCCCGACGAGCATGGCCACGACGATGGCGAGGTCGATGCCTCCCCCGCCGACGGATGCCAGGAGCGAGCCCGAGGCGACGGTGGCGACGGCCACCTCGGCGGTGTTCACCGACCCGACGGCGTAGCGCGGGGTGACACCCCGGTGGAGCAGGAACGGGGTCACCACCGGTCCCCACGCTCCGACCAGGCCGTTGGTGACTCCGCCGGTGGCGGCCACGGCCGCCGTTCCCCGCTCGGCCGCAGGGTCTCCCCGCCCGTCCTCTCGGGCGTCGTCGGGGCTCGCCGCCTGGATGGGCCGGCTGAAGCGAAACAGGATCCGCACCGCCATGATCATGAGCAGGACGGCCAAGACGGGCTTCAGACGGTCCCCGTCGACGCTCGCCAGGACCGTCACCCCCAGCAGCGCTCCCAGTGAGCCGGGGAGGGCCAACTGCCGAACGAGGCGGCGATCGATGTTGTCGAACCGCCAGTGGGCGATGGCGGCGGTCACACCGGTGGCCACCTTGGCCAAGTTCACCGTCGTCGAGATCGCCGCCGGCGAGAGCCCGGATCCCAGGAGGATGCTCGACGACGTGGGCCCGAAGCCCATGCCCAAGGCTCCGTCGACGAGGGACGCGGCGAACCCGGCGAGGAAGACGATGACCAGCTCGTCCATTCCCACAAATCTAATCGAAAAGCAAGAGATTGTCAGGCGGTCAGCGCGCCCACCACGTGGTCGATGGCGCGGGTGAGGATGGCGACGTCGGCGGGGTCGACGTTGGGGTACATGCCCACCCGCAGCTGGTTGCGGCCCAGGCTGCGGTAGGGCTCGGTGTCGACGATGCCGTTGGCCCGCAGCACCCGGCAGACGGCCTTGGCGTCGATCGACGCGTCCAGGTCGACGGTTCCCACGACGGGGCTGCGCATGGCGGGGGCGGCCACGAACGGGGTGGCGTGGGGGGCAGACTCGGCCCAGCCGTAGAGGGCGGCGGCGGACGCCTCGCTACGGGCGGCGGCCCAGTCGAGCCCGCCGTTGCCCAGCAGCCAGTCGAGCTGGTCGGCCAACAGGTAGAGGGTCGCCAGGGCCGGGGTGTTCCACGTCTCGTCCGCCCGCGCCCGGGTGAGGGCGGTGGAGAGGCTCAGGCTCGCCGGCACCCACCGGGCGCTGGCCGCCACCCGCTCCGTCCGTTCCACCGCCGCGGGTGACAGGAGGGCGAGCCACAGCCCGCCGTCCGATCCGAAGCACTTCTGGGGCGCGAAGTAGTACACGTCGAACTGGGCGGGGTCGACCCGCATGCCCCCGGCCGCCGAAGTGGCGTCGACCACCACCAGAGCGTCGGGGTCCGCGCCGGCAGGCCGTTGCACCGGCATGGCCACGCCCGTCGACGTCTCGTTGTGGGTGAGGGCGTACACGTCCACACCCTCCACCGCCCTCGGCCAGGGGTGGCTCCCCATCGGCGACTCGATCACGTCCGGCTCCTCGAGATGGCTGGCGGCACGCACCTCGGCGGCGAACGACGAGGAGAACTGCCCGAACACCAGGTGCTGGCTCCGGCGCTCGATGAGGCTGAAGACCGCAACGTCCCAGAACAGGGCGGCCCCCCCGTTCCCCAGCGCCACCTCGTAGCCGTCGGGCAGGCCGAAGAGCTCGCCGAGGCCGGCTCGCACCCGCCCCACCACCGCCCGCACCGGCGCCTGGCGGTGGCTGGTGCCCAGGTAGGCGGGCCCCGCGTCGGCCAGGGCGGCGACCGCCTCGGGGCGGACCTTGGACGGCCCGCTGCCGAACCGCCCGTCGGAGGGCAGCAGCTCGGGCGGGAGGCGGATGTCGAATGTCTCGGCGGTAGCGCTCATGGGGTGCCACTATCGCTCAGGCCCGGGGCGTCCGGTGGCCGATTCGCGCGCCGGCGCTGGCCTACGTTGGCGGGGTGCAGAGCCGGATCCCGCTCAGCCGAGTGCGACGGGCGTTCGAGCGGAGACTCCTGGGCACGGTGTTGGCGGTGTCGGCCTGGGTCATCGAGCGCCGACTCCTCGCGGCCAGCCGCAAGACGGACGTGAGCGAGGCGCCCCCCGAAGTGACGGTGCTGGGGGAACCCGTTTGATCGAACGCATCCTGGTGGCGACCGACAGGTCGCCGACGGCCGGTCAGGCGGTGCGGTGGGCCGCCGACGTCGCCGAGCGCTTCGCCGCCGACCTCCTCGTGCTGCAGGTCGTGCCGCCAATGGATCACGACGCTCAGGTCGACCCCTCGGAGCTGTCCCGAGCCGCCGACGACCTCCGCCGTGAGATGGGCGAGCTCGTCGGGGTGGCCGGACCGCGACTCCGCTGCCGGGTGCTGATCCACGCCGACCCCGCCGAGGCGATCGTGGACGCGGCAGACGCCGAGAGCGTCGACCTGGTGGTCGTGGGCAGCGTGGGGATGCGCGACCGAACCGAGTTCCTCCTGCGGAACGTGCCCAACCGCGTGTCCCATGCGGCCCGCTGCTCGGTGGTGATCGTTCACACCACCGCCGGCGCCGCCGCCGCTCCCGTCGGTGACGCCGACGGCCCGTCGGGGGCCGATCTTCCGGCCGGCGCGATGGGCGACGTCGAGGACGGACTGTTGAGAAGGGCCGCCCAGGTCGCACGGGTCTTTGCCAAGCTGGGCATCCGCCATCTGAGCAGCGGTCCCGGCGACGGCCCTGCGGACGGCGATGACGGCAGCCAACGCAGCGAAGCGCGCCACCTCCGGAGCGCCCTCGAGGAGCTGGGGCCGACGTTCGCCAAGCTCGGCCAAGTGCTCTCGACCCGCCCGGACCTCCTGCCCCCCGCTTTCGTGGACGAGCTGGCCACCCTGCAAGACCGGGTGACGCCGCTCACGGAGGCCGAGGTGGTGTCGGTCATGGAGCAGGAGCTCGGCGTCCCTTGGGAGGACGTGTTCGCGACCATCGACCCGCGGCCACTCGCCGCCGGGACGATCGCCCAGGTCCACCGGGCGACCCTCGCCGGCGGTGAGCGGGTGGTCGTCAAGGTGCAGCGCCCGACCGCTCGCGACGAGATCCTCACCGACCTGGCGCTGCTCGAGCGGTTCGCCGAGAAGGCCGAGCGGAGGCAGGGGATCCGGCGGCTGGTCGATGCCCCGGCCATCACCGGACACCTCGCCGCCTCGCTGCGCCGGGAGCTCGACTTCACTCGGGAAGCGGCCAACATCAACCGTCTGCGCCACGCCTTGGCCCCCTTCCCGCGCCTCGACGTCCCGGGGGTGTACGAGCGCATCTCGACGGCGCGCCTCCTGGTGATGGAGGAGGTCGAGGGTGTCCCCCTCCGGCAGGCGCCCGACGGCCAGCCCCGGCGTGAAGCCGGGCGCCAGCTGCTGGAGTCGTACTACAGCCAGATCCTCACCGAGGGCTTCTTCCACGCCGACCCGCATCCCGGCAACCTCTTGTGGTGGAACGAGAAGCTGTACTTCCTCGACTGCGGGATGGTCGGCGAGGTCGAGCCGGGCGTGCGGGAGCTGCTCGTCCTCCTGGTGCTGGCCTTCTGGCAGAGCGATGCCACCTTCCTCGCCGAGGTCGTGCTTCTCCTCGCCGGAGACGAGGGCCGATCTGACGTCGACCTGACGGCGTTCACCGATGACCTGGCCCGCTTCGTGCGGCGCTATCACGAGCTGCCCCTCCGGGAGATCCAGATAGGGCCCGCGCTGCAGGAGATCTCGGAGATCGCGCTTCACCACGCCATACGGCTCCCGGCGTCGCTCGTGCTGGCGGGCAAGGCCCTGGCCCAGATGCAGCTGGCGGCGGCGCAGCTCGATCCGGATCTCGACGTGCTGTCCGTCGCAGGCTCGTTCATCCTGCGCCACAGCGGCGCGAGGATCCGCCAGGGTCTCGACCCCAAGCGCCTGTTCTACGAGGCGCAGAAGCTCCAGACCCGGTCCGTCCGCCTGATCGAGGCCGTCGAGCGCCTGGTGGGAGCTCGTCCCGGGCCCAAGCTGCAGGTCCAGTTCAGGGGCACCGAGCGACTCGAGGAGACGGTCGGCCGTGCGAGCCGCCAGTTGGCGCTCGCCCTCACCGCCGCCGGTGCGCTCCTAGGGGCGGCCATCGCCGCCAACTCTCGCGCCGCCCGCTGGCTTCCTGCCGCCCTCGGCGGTGCCGGTGGCGCGCTCACGACCGGGCTGGTGGCCGACCTCGTGCGCGCCCGCCGCTAGTGGCGCGGCGGCGATCGCGCGCCGAGCCGCAATTCCCCTTTGCAGCGGTCGGGGCGACATGTGACCATCGCTCAGACCCGGGGTGTCCGGATGGGACCGGGGTGGTCCGTCACAGTGCGTTTGAGCAGCACTTTCGCAGGGGGCGGTCGGCGGCCGTCCGGCTCTGTCCGGGTTCATTGTGGGAAGTCCGTGACCAAGGTGTGACCAGTGCAAGGCCGCGCTCCCTACCCCCGCCCTTCGTGGCACCCTTCAAATGCTCCGGGGTTCCGCCGTCCCTGAGCGAGGCTGCTAGGAGCGCCGTTGTCGTCTCAACGACCTCGACTAGCGCAGGCCCCGCCGAAGTTGAACGAGGCCGTCCGCCGCCCGGACGTTGAGCCACCCAGCCGGAACCGTCTCGTGCCGGTGCTGGCGCTGACGCCGCTCTTGCTCAGACACAAGCGGAAGGGGCCGACCTTCTTCGATCGCCGCCAGGACCACGGCATTGCTAGTCCATTCGCCTCTTGGGCACGAGCAACGCTCTGTTGTGGTCAGCGGGAGAGTCCGGGAGTGCGCGACGCCGCAGACCGTACGGCCCAGGCGAGCCGCTGCCCCCTGCGCCAGCCGACCCGGTGCCACGACGAGGTCCCCGCCCTGCGGGAGCTCGCCCCGGGCCACCGCGTGGCCTGCCATTGGCCGAGAACATCGCCGCTGGGCGCATCACCGCCCCGCCGGTGCCGTCGACGCACGACGCCTCGTCTAGGGCGTTTTCGGGCGTCTCCCACACGATGGGGGCGCGGCGTTCGGCGGCCCCGGCGCCGCCCGGGGGTGGACGGGTAGCGACTCGCCGCCACCCGTCCACAACCTCTCCGACGACGTCTACCTGTTCAACGTGCCGATGAGTTTGAGCGTGCGCACGACCACACGAGGCGGTTGATCGAGGGCGCACCCCTCGGCGGTTCTCACGAGGATCTGACGACCCTCGCCCGTCCACGTCCCGCTGGCCGTGATGCCGGCGTACTGCCCCGTTCCGCCCGTGATCCGAAACGTGCCATGTTGGGTGACGCGTACGATGCACGCGACCGGGTCGACGTGGGGGACCGCCGTCCCCTCGGCGGAAAGGAACAATGTCCCGCCCGGGCAGACCAACCTGTCCTCGACGTGGAAGCCTTCGCCGGTCCCGGTGACGACCGGGGGACCGTCCTTGCACGCGGCCTTGACGGCTCCCGTGACGACCGCCCGGCCGTGGAAGCCGCCCGCGGTGATGGTGTTCACTATGCGGATACTCACGGGTTCCGACGCCGCCTTCACTGGCCCCGCCATCACCAGCAGGACCGTCAAGGCGACGGCCATTCCCGTCCAGATCCTCTTCACGTCTCCTCCTGTGTTTGTCTGCTGCCGAACCACAGCGGCTCGGCGTTGCCCAGGCCGTGAGAACGGTGTGAACGATCGTGACGTGTTCGCCGGCGCCGGCGCATAGCGCCGTCACGGGATGAGTGCCACTGGAGAAGAGCGCCTCCTCGGACGGCGCGACGAGCTGCGTGAGCTCCGCGCCGCGCTCGACCGCGCCAGGGACGGTGGAGGGGGCCTGGTCCTCGTCATGGGAGACGCGGGCATCGGCAAGAGCAGCTTCCTCGAAGCGTTCACGCACGATGCTCGGCGAAGCGGTGTGCCAACCGTCTGGGGAAGGTGCTGGGAAGCAAGACGCTTGACGCCCTTCTGGCCGTGGCGACAGGTGCTCGGAGCGTGCACGACCGCTCAGACCGAGGCGAGGTTGCGGCGCGCCGAGCGACCGTCCGTGGCGACGCCGCTCGGCTCAGCCCTCCTCGAGCGCCTGGGGGGCGTGGTCGGGGAGTCCTTCGAGTCACGTGGTGGCCGGATGCGGCTCTTCGACGGCGTCGCCGATTTCTTGGTCGACGTCGCGGGTGACGGTCTCGTCGTGGCGCTGGAGGACTTGCAGGTTGCCGACGAGTCTTCGCTACGGCTGCTGGAGCACGCAACCGAGAGGTTGAGCGCATCGACCGTGCTCTTGGTTGGCACCTCCCGCAGGGCTGCGCATGGGCCCCGCACTCGCCGTCTGCTCGATGCCGTCGGGGCCCGAGGGAACGTGATCGTGCTCCGAGGACTTCAGGAGGGCGACGTTCACAGCTTGCTCGAGGACGCGATCGGCGAGAACGTCTCGACATCACTAGCCCAGCGCGTGTCCCGGGCGACGGGCGGGAATCCCTTCCTCGTGCGGGAGTGCGCGCGGTCGATGCGGGGTCAGACCGCGGACACGACGGTCGCGCTGCCGGAGCGTGGGCACTATGCCGCCGGTCCGCACCTCGACGGTGTCAGCGAACGGGTACGACCCGTGCTCGCCCTGGCGGCAGTCATTGGCCGCGCCTTCGCCCTAAAGGTGGTCGAGGCTGCGAGCGACCTGCCGCCGAACGCTGTCCTCGACGCTCTCGGTGAGGCCGCCCCTGCGGAGGTCGTCCACGAGGAGGAGCTGGGCCGCTGGTCCTTCGTGCACGATCTCTTGCGCGAGGCCATCTACGACCAGATCCCGCCTGCATCGCGACCGGCCATGCATCTCCGCGTCGCTGAGGCGCTGGAGCGCCTGCCGGCCGAAGACCTCGATTTGCGAGTCGCCGAGCTGGCCGATCACTTCTTCGAGGCGGCACGAGGCGGCAGCGGATCGGCGGACAAGGCGCGCCAGTACTGCGTGCTCGCGGGCGACGCGGCAACGAGGGCGTTGGCGTTCGAGGAGGCGGCCGGGCAGTACGGCCGTGCCCTCCAGGTGCTCGAACTGTCAGCCGGCTTGGACGAGCATGTGCGATGCGAGCTCCTTCTGCGTCTCGGCCAGGCCAAGCTTCGCCTCCGGGAGCTCCTTGAGGCACGCGAAATCCACTGGCGGGCTCTGAAGTCGGCGCGATCCGTGGGCTCGGCGGAGCTGTTCGGCCGCGCCGCGCTCGGACTCTTCGGCGAACCTGAGTCGACCGTCGACGCGGCACGCACTGAGGTGCTCGACGAGGCCAGGCGTCGCCTCCCGAAGGACGACAGTGCGCTTCGGGCTCGTGTCCTGACGGCCTTGGCGGCGGCGACGACCGACCGTCACGCCGCTAGGGGGCTCTCTGATATGGGGGTGGCGATGGCGCGACGACTCGGTGACCGCGACACGTTGTGGGCGACGTTGTGGCAATGGCACCACGTCAACCACGAACCCGAGCTTCTCGACGAGCGCCTTCGCGTCGCCGCTGAGCTCGTCGAGCTGGCAGCCGACGCCGGGGACAAGGAGAGGCTCCAGCTCTCCCGTCAGTGGCGGGCCTACGATTTCTTCACCGTCGGAGAAGTCGCGGCTGCGAGCGCTGAGCTGCACGACGCGCGGCGGGCCGCCGAGGAGCTCCGCGTTCCCTTCCTCGCCTGGGGAGCGACGTTCCAGCTGGGCGCGGTGGCGCTGCTCCAAGGACGACTCGACGAAGCCGAGCGACTGGCCCACGAGGCGGTGACCGCCGGCGAACGGACCGAGCTGGCCGACGTCGAAGGCGTCATCTCACATCAGCTGTTCGCCCTTCGCCGTGAGCAAGGGCGCGTAGAGGACATGGAGCTCATCGCCCGACGGCGACTGGAAGCCTCGCCGCACTGGGCGGCCGCGCTGCGCCGCGCTCATCTGGCGCTGGCCCTGGCCGAGGGAGGAAAGTCCGACGAGGCCCGTAAGGAGGTCGCCACCGCCGCCCCAGAACTCATGGACTACTGGGGTTGGGGCCGGGTTTCCGGACCCGCCGTGGTGGCCGACGTCAGTTGGATTCTGGGAGACAACCAGTGGGCGCAACGGGC
>DATACM010000385.1:0-6256 GCA_036259055.1 Acidimicrobiales bacterium
CCGGGGGGGGGGGGACCGCGCCGCCGGCGCCGCCGGCGCCTCGCGGGACGCGGTGACGGCGTCGGGGGCCCATACCCGGACGTGGTAGCGCCGACCCCCGACCTCCACGTCGACCTCCCGGGGCGAGGCGGCCGCCGCGCCGGCGACCGGGCCGGCGGGCGCCACCGCCGAGCCGACCCCGGAGAGGTCGAGGCGCTCGTCGACCCAGGCGGTGGAGTGCGCACCGGCGACGAAGTCCGGGTGCTCGAGGATGGCGAGATGGGCGGCGGCGTTCGTCGCCACCCCTTCGACCACCGTCTCCCGCAGCGCTCGCACGAGCCGGCGGCGGGCCTCCTCCCGGTCGTGGCCCCAGGCCAGGATCTTCGCCAGCAGGTTGTCGTAGTGCTGGCTCACGGTGTCGCCGGCGGTGTAGCCGGCGTCCACCCGCACCCCCGGCCCGCCGGGGTAGAAGGCCCGCTCGATGGTCCCGGGGGAGGGCAGGAAGCGGCCGCCGGCAGGGTCCTCCGCGTTGAGCCGGCACTCGATGGCGTGGCCCCGGCGCTCGACGGACTCCTGGTCGAACGAGAGCCGCTCGCCGCCGGCGACCCGCAGCTGCTCGGCCACCATGTCGATGCTGCACACCATCTCGGTGACCGGGTGCTCGACCTGGAGGCGGGTGTTCATCTCCAGGAAGTAGAAGCGGCCGGCCTCGTAGAGGAACTCGACCGTCCCCGCATTGACGTAGCCGCAGCCGCGCGACACCGCCAGAGCCGCTTCCCCGAGGGCGCGGCGGACGTCGTCGGGAAGACCGGGCGACGGGGTCTCCTCCACCAGCTTCTGGTGCCGGCGCTGGCACGAGCAGTCCCGCTCCCCCAGCCAGACGGCGTTGCCGTGGGCGTCGGCGAACACCTGCACCTCCACGTGGCGGGGCCATGCCAGGTACCTCTCGAGGTACACCTCCGACCGTCCGAAGTAGGCGTGGCTCTCCCGGCGGGCGGCGTCGAGGCACGCCGGCGCGTTGGCGGCGTCGTGCACCACCCGCATCCCCCGCCCCCCGCCGCCGTAGGCGGCCTTGACGGCCACCGGCCACCCGTGCTCCTCCCCGAAGCCGACGACCTCGGCGACGTCGCCGATCGGCGTCGACGTCCCCGGGACGACGGGGACGCCGGCGGCGATGGCTGCCCGCCGTGAGGTGATCTTGTCGCCCATCACCTCCATGGCCTCGGGCGGCGGTCCCACGAACACGACGCCGAGATCGGTGACGGCCCGGGCGAAGTCGGCGTTCTCGGAGAAGAACCCGTAGCCCGGGTGCAGCGCCTCGGCGCCGCTGCGGCGCGCCACGTCGAGGATGGCCTCGGTGTTGAGGTAGCTCTCGGCCGCCGTCCGCCCGCCCAGCGCCCACGCCTCGTCGGCCATGCGCACGTGGAGGGCATGGCGGTCGAGGTCCGAGTAGACTGCGACCGTCGCCACGCCGAGGTCGCGGCACGTCCGTATGACCCTGACCGCGATCTCGCCACGATTGGCCACCAGCACCTTGGCGAACACCGGCCCTATGGTGCAGGCATGACTGCGGACGGCGCCAGGACGGCGCGGCGCGCCACCCGCTTCGCCGACGTCCGCCGTCATCGCCAGGTCGGCTCCACCAACGACGTGGCTGCCGAGCTGGCGCGATCGGGTGCGGCCGAGGGGGTGGTGGTCGTCGCCGACCACCAGACCGCCGGGCGGGGGCGGTGGGGGCGCGCCTGGGCGGCCCGGCCGGGGTCCTCGCTCCTCGTCTCCGTGGTCCTGCGACCCGCCGCCGACGGTGGCCCGCTGACCCTGATCCCGCTCGCCTGCGGGCTGGCCGCCGCCGATGCCTGCCTCGACGCGGCCGGGTTCGCTCCGGGCCTCAAGTGGCCGAACGACCTGGTGGTCGACGGGGCCAAGCTGGGGGGCATCCTGACCGAGGTCGTGCCCGACGCCGACGGCCGACCGCCGGCGGTCGTGGCCGGCCTGGGCCTCAACCTGAGCTGGCCCATCGAGGACGCTGCCCCTGATGGCGCGATCGCGGCGGCCGACCAGGTGGCGGGACGGCCGGTGGAGCGGGACCATGTGCTGGACGCGTTCCTCGTCCGGCTCGAGCGGCGCTACCGGGCGCTGGGTGATCGAGGGGGCCGCGCCGGGCTCCTCGACGACTACCGGCGCCGGTGCGTCACCATCGGCCAGGAAGTGCGGGTAGAGCTGCCGGGCGGCGGGTCCGTCGAGGGCCCCGCGGTGGACGTCGGGCCCGACGGCCGCCTGGCCGTCCGCGAGCAGCGCGGCAAGGTCCGCCTGGTCGGGGCCGGCGACGTCGTGCACGTGCGCCCCCCGCCGAACTTCGTTCGCTGAGTGAGGCGAGCTACCCCGCGGCCGGACGCCGGTGCTTCCTCGTGCCTGGGTCCGGGAGTACTGCCCCAAACCAGCAGGGGCATGGCTAGTCCAGCGCGCCGCTCGCGCCGAGAACGATGATGAGCAGCAGGAAGCCCACGCCGATCCAGCCGAGCACGATGCCGGCGGTGGCCATGCCCGAGCCGCCCTGGCCGGTCTGGCGGATCTGGCTCTTGGCGACATAGCCGAACACCAGGGCGAGGATCGACCCGATCCACCAGATCCATACGATGCCGAGGACCATCGAGGCGATGGCGAAGCCGTTGGTGCCGGGTGACGCGTACTGCTGGTAGCCGTACTGCTGCGGGTACCCGGGTGGGGGGTACTGGCCCGAGGGGGGCGGGGGCGGCGGCGAGCCGGGTCGCTCCCATCCCGAGGGCCTCTCCGGTGGTTGGGCCGACTGGTCGCTCATCGGTTGCTCTCGCCTCCTCTCCCGCCCCAAGTCTCACACGAACGGGCTCTCGCCGCCGGGACCGGGCGTCAGGGATCGAGGTCGCGCTCCACCAGGTCGGCCAGAGCAGCCGAAGCCTCCTGCGTGAGAGGACCGGGCGCGGCGGCCAGCGGCGCCCCGTCGACCGCTCGGATGGGTTGCACCTCGCGTGTGCTCGACGTGAGGAAGGCCTCATCGGCGGTGGTGAGGGCGGACAGCGGGAGATCCTCCTCGGCGACGTCGACCAGCTCGAACAGCAGCTCGCGGGTGACGCCGGCCAGGCAGCCGGCGGAGAGGGGCGGCGTGAGGAGCCTGCCTCCGACCGCCACGAACACGTTCGTGCCCGTTCCCTCGCAGAGGTTGCCCACCAGGTTGCCGAACACCGCCTCGCCCGCGCCCCGCTCGTGGGCGTGGGCCAGGGCGACGACGTTCTCGCCGTAGGACACCGTCTTCAGGCCGGCGAGCGCCCCCCGCTCGTTGCGGGGCCAGGGCACGATGGCCACGTCGGTGGTCGCCGGCCAGGCCGTGGGTGGCCCCACCGCGACGATCACCGTCGGGCGGACGGCCGCTCGGTCGGAGCCGAGCGACCCCACGCCGCCGGTGACGGTGATGCGGAGGCGGCCGTCCACCAGGCCGTTGGCGGCGACCACCTGGTCCATCACGGTGCGCAGGAGGTCGGCGTCGGGCGGTGGGAGGCGAAGGCCGATGGCGGAGCGGGCCAGGCGGTCGAGGTGGCGGCGGACGGCGAAGGGGATGCCCCGGTACACCCGCAGGGTCTCGAAGACGCCGTCGCCGGTGAGCACGGCGTGGTCGAAGGGCGAGACCCGAGCGTGATCGACGGGCAGCAGCTCGCCGTCGATCCAGACCACGTTCACGCCGTCACCGCGCCGCCGCGGCGCCAAGGAGGCGGCGCGCCTTGAGCTCGGTCTCCTCCCACTCCGCCGCCGGGCTCGAGTCCCAGACGATGCCCGCCCCGGTGCCGAGGTGGAGGGCGCCGTCCTCGACCCAGAACGTACGGATCGCCACGCTGAGCTCACCGACGCCCCGGTCGGCGTCGACCCACCCGATCGCCCCGCAGTAGGGGCCCCGCCGCACCGGCTCGACGGCGGCGATCATCCCCAGAGCGGCCCGCTTGGGCGCGCCGGTGACCGACCCCGGAGGGAACGTCGCGGCCAGCAGGTCGACCCAGCCGGCGCCCCTTGGCAGCCGTCCCCGAACAGTGCTCACGAGGTGGGTGAGGCCAGGGTGACGCTCGGTGCGACAGAGCCCCGCCACCTCGACCGAGCCGTACTCGCACACCCGCCCCAGGTCGTTGCGGACGAGGTCGACGATCATCACGTTCTCCGCCCGGTCCTTGGCGGTGAACGCCCCGCCCACCGGTGCCGTCCCCTTGATCGGTCGGGACTCCACCGCCGCGCCGCGCCGGCGCAGGAAGCACTCGGGCGACGCCGACGCGACGGCCACCCCGGCCGAGGGTAGGCGGACGAGAGCGCTGTGGGGGGCAGGGTTGGCGGCCTGCAGGGCGGCGCCCAGGGCGGCCACGTCCACTGGTTCGGGGAGCGGCGCGGACAGGCGCCGGCAGACGTTGACCTGGTACACGTCGCCGGCGGCGATGGCCTCACGCACGACGGTGACGGCCTTCACGTACCCCTCGCGGTCCAGGCTCGACGTCCACGAGGCACGGGGCGGCCCGGACCAGTCGGAGGCCGACGCCACCGTCGCCAGCCCCCGCTCGACCGGCTCCACGCCGCCGAACCGGGCGCACACCGGCGGCCCGTCGAAGGGCAGCACCACCACCCACGTGCCCCACGTTTCGAGCACGCGGAGATCGTCGGACAGCTCCTCCAACCTGGTGAACAGGCGGCCGCCGACCACGGCCACGTCGGCGGGGGGCACCAGACCAGCGTAGGGTCCACCGTTCCGAGGACGCTCAGGGCACAGAGCGACGGTCAGCGGGCCCGGTTCGGCAGATACCCTCGGTCCGGTGTCAGCTCCCGGCGACCTCCGGCCTGATCCGACGCGCCGCCTGCCCGCCGTGCGCCCGGCCCGCCGGTCCCCGGCCGCGCGCCGCCGCTACTTGCGCCGGCGCCTGCTGGTGGGGACGAGCGTCCTCCTCACGGCGCTGCTCGTCGCCGGGGCCGGCGGATGGCTGTACCTGCGGTGGCGGCTGGGGCAGATCAGCCGGGTGCAGTTGCCGGCCCTCGACGAGGACCGCGGCTCGGTGATGAACGTCCTGCTGGTGGGGTCGGACAGCCGCAGCCGGCTCACCGGCGACCTGGCCGAGCAGGCCGGCAAGGACCAGGTCAGCGGCCAGCGGAGCGACACCATCATGGTGCTGCACGTCGACTCCCGGCAGAAGAAGGCGGCAATCCTGTCGATCCCCCGCGACCTCTACGTGAAGGTCGCCGGGACGAACCGCTCGGACCGCATCAACACGTCCTTCTCCACCGGCGGTCCTCAGGCCCTGGTCCAGACGATCCAGGACAACCTCAGCATCCCGATCCACCACTACATGGAGGTGGACTTCGTCGGGTTCCGGGACATCGTGAACACCGTCGGCGGCGTGAAGGTGTACGTGCCCGCCCCGGCGCGCGACGCCCAGAGCGGGCTGGACATCAAGGACCCGGGCTGCATCCGCTTCGACGGCGACCAGGCGCTGGCATGGGTCCGCAGCCGCAACTACGAGTACTTCGAGTCGGGCCGGTGGCGAAGGGACGGCACCGCCGACCTCGGTCGGATCCAGCGCCAGCAGGACTTCATCCGCCGGATGATGAAGAAGGCCGTCTCCTCCGGCCTGACCAACCCGCTGACGCTGAACCGCATCGTCGGGATCGGCGTCAAGGACGTCACCCTCGACGAGGGCATGTCCACCTCCGACCTCGTCCGGGTCGCCCGTCGCTTCCGCTCTCTCGACCCCGACACGGTGGACATGCAGACCCTGCCCACCACGCCGGCCACCATCGGGGGCGCGTCGGTGCTGCGGCTCGACCGGGAGAAGGCGCAGGCGGCGATCGACCGGCTCAACGGCGTGGGCGCCGGCACGGGAGACATCCGCCCCAACGACGTCCGGGTCCGGGTCCTCAACGGCAACGGCACGGACCGAGCGGCGGCGGCGGCCGCCGAGGCCCTCGGAGGCGTCGGCTTCAACGTCGCCGACCAGGGCGACGCCGACAACTACGGCTACCGGCGCACGCTGATCCGCCACGCCACCGGGCAGCGGGCCAAGGCCGAGCTGCTGGCCCGTCACCTGCAGGCGGGGGCGACGGTGCGCGAGGACACCTCCCTTCGCACGATCGACGCCACCGTGGTGCTCGGCAGCGACTTCAGCGGGGTGCGGGCGACGGCCGCCGCGCCACCGGCACCGCCCCCCACGGCGGCACCCGCCGCGGGCGCCGCCCCGCCCCGTCCCTCCCCGTCGCCAACGCCCGCGCCCAAGGGGGC
>DATACM010000386.1:0-14259 GCA_036259055.1 Acidimicrobiales bacterium
CTTCTTCGCCGCCGCGTCGTTCCCAGCCCGCGACGGGCGGCGCCTGCTAGGGGCGCTGTGGTTCGGCGCCGGCGGTGCCGTCACCCTCTACGGGCTCGTGCAGCTGGCCGACCGCGTCGTCGACCCGGGCGGCCGAGGGTGGGACCTGGTCCCTCCGGCGATCGCTCCGTGGAGCATCTCGTCGACGCTGGGCAACCCGAACCACCTGGCCGGTTTCGCCGCCATGGTGCTACCGGTCGGCGCCGCCCTGTGGGCGATCGCCGGAAGCCGCCGCCAGCGGCGCGTCGTCGCCGCCATGGCGGCGGCACTCGTCGTCGAGCTGGTGGCCACCGGGTCGCGGGGCGGCTGGGCGGCCACCCTCGCCGCCGGCGCCACCCTCGCCGCCCTCTTCCGGCACGAGCTACTCCCGGTCGGGAGACAGGTGTTGCCGTGGATGGTGGGCGCCGGCGGTGTCCTGCTGGCCACCGCCGTGGCCTTGGGAGCGATCGGCGTGGCCAAGAGAGACCTCGGCTCCTCCCTCGACCTGGGCGCCGGCAGCACCTTGGACCTGCGCGTCCAGCTCTGGACGGTCGCCGGGCGCATGACCGCCGCCCACCCGGTGGTCGGCGTGGGCCCGGACGGGTTCGCCTCCGCCTTCCCCCACCACGTCACCGAGGAGTTCGCCCAGACTTTCGGCGTGTTCGCGGTGGCGACCGACGCCCACAACGTGTTCGCCAGCGCCGCCGCCAACCTCGGCCTTCCCGGCCTGGCCGCCCTGCTCCTCTTGGTCGGGGCGGCGGGGCGGCAGACGGCGCGGGCCTGGCGGCCGCGGACGGCGGCGGCGAGGGGAGGCGAGGCCGCCGCGGCGCGCGCCGATCGACTCCTGCTCGGAGGCGTCGCCGCCGGACTGGTCGGGTACCTGGTGCAGGCCAGCTTCAATACCCAGCCGGTGTCGCTCACGTTCGTGGCCTGGACGCTGCTGGCGGTCGCCTGCATCCTCTCGCGCCGGCGTCATGGCCCCCCCGACGAGGCCACGCCCCGTCCGGCTCGGCGTCGCCCGACCGCCGTGCCCGCCGTCGGGCGCCGGTGAGCGCCGCCGACCCTCTCGTCGCCGCCCTCGAGCGGATCTGTCCCGGCCGGGTGGCCACCGCGGCCGACGCGGTGGCCGGGTTCGGCTCCGACAGCCTGCCACGCCACCGCGGCTCCCCCCTCGCCGTCGTCTTCCCCGAGACGACCGACGAGGTCCGGGCGCTGGTGAGAACCGCTCACGAGGCCGAGGTGCCGTGGGTCGGGCGGGGGGCCGGCACCGGCCTCTCGGGCGGGGCGACGGCGATCGACGGCGGCGTGGTGATCGTGCTCTCGGGGATGCGGCGGGTCCTCGATGTCGACCTGGCCAACCAGCGCGTGACGGTGGAGCCGGGCGTGACGACGGCCGAGGTCTCCGACGCCGTGGCGCCCACCCACTTCTACCCTCCCGACCCGTCGAGCCGGGCGGTGTGCTCGATCGGCGGCAACGTGGCCGAGAACGCCGGCGGCGCCCACTGCCTCGAGTACGGGTTCACCGCCAACTATGTGACGGGTCTGGAGGTCGTCCTCGCCGACGGCGAGCTCGTGCGCCTCGGCGGCAAGGAGCTCGACCATCCGGGGCTCGACCTGGCGGGCGTCTTCGTCGGGTCGGAGGGCACCCTGGGCCTCGCCACCCGCGTCACTCTCCGCGTCGTGCCCCTTCCCGAGGCCATCCGCACCCTGGTCGCCTACTTCGACGCCTCCGAGCAGGCGGGCCAGGCGGTCTCCGACGTGGTCGTCGCCGGGATCGTGCCCGCTGCCATGGAGCTGATGGACCAGGTCACCCTGCGCGCCGTCGAGGCGACGACAACCGCGGGGTACCGGGTGGACGTGGCCGCTGCCCTCGTCGTCGAGCTGGACGGGCCGGTGGCCGAGTGCGAGGCCCGCCTGCCCGAGGTGGTGTCGACGATGGAGGCCAACCACGCCGTCGCCGTGCGGGTGGCCCGGGACGAGGCCGAGCGCCAGCGCATCTGGACGGCCCGCCGGTCGGCCTTCGCCGCCCGGTCGGCGCTGGCGCCGGACGGTTACCTGCACGACGGCGTCGTCCCCCGGACCCGGCTCGCCGAGGTTCTCAGGCGCACCGAGGAGCTGGCTCGGGAGACGGGACTGCGGGTGGCCACCGTCGCCCACGCCGGCGACGGGAACCTCCACCCTCTGGTCCTCTACGACGCCAGCCGACCGGGCGAGGCGCAGAGGGCGGAGGCGCTGGCCGCCTCGATCACGACGGCATGCCTCGAGGCCGGCGGCTCGCTCACGGGCGAGCACGGGATCGGCCTGGACAAGCGGGACCAAATGGGCACGATGTTCTCCGAGGCCGACCTCGAGGTCTTCGGGCGTCTCCGGTGCGCGTTCGACCCGGCGCAGCTGGCCAATCCCGGCAAGCTCCTCCCCGCGCCCCGGCTCTGCGGTGAGGCCCCCGGGCCCTTCCGCCGCCACCCGCTCGAGGTCGCGGGCGTGGCCGACCGGCTGTAGCTCTACCTCCCCTTGCCGAAAAGTGCGTCCATGTAGAGCATCTGCCTCAGGTCGACCGTCCTCGCCATGGTGAGCACGTCGTACAGCACGAACCCGTGGGCGTGGAGGAGGGTGACGAAGCCGAAGAAGTCGGAGCTGTCCGCGAACCGCTTGGTGATGGGCACCTCGGTGATGACGAACTGCGTCTGCTCGAGCAGTCGAGGGGCTCCGAGGATGACCTCGTCGTCGAACCCCTTGGTGTCGATCTTGAGACCGAACGGGCCCTTCCACCCGCGCTCGGCCGAGAGCTGGTCGAGGGTGGTGATGGGGATCTCCCGCTCCTCGGGGGCCTCGTCGCTGGCCAGCTCGGGGGTGCGCACGTGGAACGTGCTCTTCTCGAGCATGTCGCCGTCGACGTGGAACGCCCGGCGGCCCTCCTGGGCGCCGACGGCGACGAGCACGTACTCGCCCCCCTGGGCGGAGACGAGCTGGGCGAGGTCGCTCTCGAACTCCGCCAGCGGCTCGATGAGGACGTGGTAGGCGTCGGGGAACGCCTCGTAGAGGGCGTCGGTGCCGGTCGCCGCGCCCACGTCGATGACGGTGGCGGGCCGGAAGCCGTGGCCCGAGAGCTGCTCGACCTCCCAGCGGTTGGTGTGGAACACCGGTGACACGACGCCGACCAGGTCGTCGGCCTTCCGCAGGGCGGCGCGGATGTCCGGCATCGAGGCGCCTCCCGCCTCGAGCTGCCGCAGGATCCGCACGTACTCCTGCTTGGCCAGCGTGACCTGCCGTTGGCAGGCGGCGACCCGCTGACCCGCCCGCCTGGCGTCCTCGAACCCGTCCACCACGTGCAGATCGGCGGCCCGCTCGGGGTCCGTCGGGACGGACGCCAGTCTCTCGTGCATCGTCCGGTGCTTCTCCTGCTCTCGCCAGCGACCCCAGTCATCGCTGCTGTGAGTAGGAGCCGCCGCGCCCCCCGCTGATACTCCGTCAGAACGGGTACGGCGCGACCTCGCTGCGGACGGTCACCCATTGCGTCTCGGTGAACGCCTCGATGTTGGCCTCGGCCCCTCCCAGCCGGGAGCCGGTGCCCGACACCCCCACTCCGCCGAAGGGGGCGTGGGCCTCGTCGTTCACCGTCTGGTCGTTGATGTGCACGATCCCGGACGGGATGCGCTCGGCCAAAGCCAGGCCCTTCATGACGTCCCGGGTCAGGATGCCCAGGACCAGCCCGTAGTCGCTGTTGGCGGCGAGGCTGGCAGCCTCCTCGATGGTGGAGAAGGCCATGACCGGCGCCACCGGGCCGAAGACCTCCTTGGCGTACGCGGGCATGGCGGGGCTGACGTCGGCGAGCACCGTAGGCCTGTAGAAGAGCCCTTCGAACGTGCCGCCGGCGGCCAGGCGTGCCCCGGCGTCGACACTGGACGTCACCAGCTCGTGGATGTGGTCGCGCCGGGCCTCGTCGATGATCGGGCCGAGGGCCACCGGCTCGGTGGCGGGATCACCGACCGGCAGGTTCGCGGCCTTGTCCGCCAGGCGCTCGACGTACCCGTCGACGACGCTCTGGTGCACGAGATGGCGGCCGGTGGTCATGCAGATCTGGCCCTGATGGAGGAAGGAGGCCCACGCCCCGGCCGAGGCGGCGGCATCCAGGTCGACGTCGTCGAGTACGACCAGGGCGCTGTTGCCGCCGAGCTCGAGGTGCGCCCGCTTGAGGTGCTGGGCGGCGAGCTGCCCGACGGCGCGCCCGGTCTCCGTCGACCCGGTGAAGGCGACTACGCGGACGTGCGGGTCGGCGACGACGGCCTGCCCGACGTCGGCGCCGCCGGGGAGGAGGTGGAAGAGCCCGGGCGGCAGGCCCGCCTCCTCGAGGACCCTTGCGACGCTGACCCCTCCGGAGACGGCGGTCCTCGGATCGGGCTTGTGCAGCACGGCGTTGCCCAGCGCCAGCGCCGGCGCCACCGCCCGGATGGAGAGGATCAGCGGGAAGTTGAACGGCGAGATGACGCCGACCACGCCGGCGGGCAGCCGGCGGGAGAGGCTCAGGCGGGGCTGGGCCGACGGCAGCAGCCGCCCGTAGGGGTGCGAAGCCAACGCCGACGCCTCGTAGCACTCGTTGGACGCGCCGTGGGTCTCCACTGCCGCTTTGGGCGGGATGGAGCCCGACTCCCGGACCAGCCAGTGCTGGACGTCGGCGGCGTGGAGCTCCCAGAGGTCGCCGGCCCGGCGCAGTACCCGGGCCCGCTCCTCGTAGGACGTCCGGGCCCACTGCTTCTGCGCCTCGGCCGCCTGCAGCCCGGCCCGCTTCACGTCCTCGGCGTCGGCCAGCCCCACCGTGCCCAGCTCGGCGCCGGTCGCCGGCTCGACGACGGGGTACGCCCCGCCCGCCGACTCGACCCACTCTCCGTTGTAGATCCTCCCCGCCCAGACCTCCGCGTCCATGAACGGCACGACTGCCTCCTCCTTCTGCGAGTGACGTGCGTCCTCGTCCGAACCAGAGACGTCGCTCCGCGACGACAGGCCTCCGGGGCCCGAACCTACTGTCCGACGGCACCTATTGCGCCGCGGAGGTCAGCGGCAGGAGTGCGACCGGTCAGTCGCCCAGCGGGTTGTTGACAGGCCGCCAGCAGGGCCTTTACCGAAGGGAACGACGTCCCGCCCTGCGTGGGGATGGGCAGCCATGAGGTACAGGACGAGACCGAGCCCGTCGGCGGGCGGGCCCACGCGCAGCCGGTGCTCCAAGCGGGCCCTCGGGACGAGCACCGCCGCGGTCGCGCTCACGGTGGACGCGAGCGCCAGAGCGGCATCTCTGATACCGAGTGGAGGGAGCGACGATGACGTCAGCCCGCATCGTTCTGGAGGACGCGGTCCTCGAGGCCGATCTGGCCCTCCCTGCCTCGGCGCAGGGGGTCGTGGCGTTCGCCCACGGGAGCGGGAGCAGCCGCCACAGCCCCCGCAACCGGTTCGTCGCCGACGTCCTGGTCGACGGGGGACTGGGAGCGCTCCTCGTCGACCTGCTCACACCGGAGGAAGAGCGCCGGGACGTTCGCACCCGGGAGCTGCGGTTCGACATCGGCCTGTTGGCGGGACGCCTCGCTGGCATCGTCGACTGGCTCGCCGCCGAGCCCCCGACGTCCGGTCTGCCCGTGGGCCTCTTCGGTGCCAGTACCGGCGGGGGGGCGGCGCTGGTCGCCGCCGCTCGTCGCCCAGGCCAGGTGGGCGCGGTCGTCTCGCGCGGCGGCCGCCCCGACCTGGCCGGCCCCGCCCTTGCCGAGGTGCGGGCGCCGACCCTGCTGATCGTGGGCGGGGAGGACGCGGTCGTCATCGATCTCAATCGCCAGGCGATGGCCCTTCTCGGCGGTGAGAAGCGCCTCGAGATCATCCCCGGCGCCTCCCATCTCTTCGAGGAGCCGGGCGCCCTCGAGCAGGTCGCCGCGCTGGCGCGGGAGTGGTTCACCGCCCACCTCCGGCGTATTGGGTGACCAAAGTGGGGCAAATCCCGCGCTCTCGGCGTGCCGGAACGCCCGCCGTGTTTCCGCTCGGTCCCGCGCCGGGTACTCACGCGAAGCGGTTGAGCACCCAGAGGCAAGGACCCCCCACCCAGACAAGGAGCCTCAATGTCGGACATGCAGCAGAGCGACCTGCCGGGCCAGCCGGGCACGGACGAAGGCGAGACGGAGCACAGCGAGTCGGAGCCGGTCGCCCCGAGTGTGGAGGGCCGCGACACCGAGGACGAGGGCGGCGGCACCGGGTGATCGTCTACATAATCCTCGGCCTGGTCGGCGCCCTCGTCATGCTGGCCGGGGTGATCCAGAACGTCATCTGGCTGATCCCGATCGGCGCGCTCCTCGTCGTGGGGAGCTTCGTGTGGTTCGCCCGCACCCAGACCTCGGCCCCGGTGGAAGGGGCGAGAGGAAAGCGCTGATCGGCGCCGGCCATGACCACCGTCGGGTGGGATGAGTTCGCGACCGAGGCGCCCGAGCTCGCCGCCGCGGTGCGGGCACGGTTCGAGGCGGCGCGCCACCACGTGCTCGCCACCCTGCGAGCCGACGGCTCTCCTCGCGTGAGCGGGACCGAGGTCGACTTCCACGACGGCGACCTCGCCCTGGGGAGCATGTACGGGGCGGTCAAGGCGCGCGACCTCCGGAGAGACGGCCGTTTCGCGCTCCACGCCAACCCCGGCGACGGCTCGATGGCGGGTGGCGACGCCAAGGTGGCGGGCGTCGCCGAAGAGGTGACGGGCGAGGACCTCGCCCGCTACTCCGACGATGGCAACCCTCCCGGGTCGTTCCACCTGTTCCGGCTCCGGTTGGGGGAGGTCGTGCTGACGTCGGTGCACCCGGACGGAGACCGGCTGGTCATCGAGACCTGGCGTCCGGGCGAGGGGGTGGTGCGCCGGGAGCGGGCCTGACGGCGGTCGCCTCGCGGTTAGCTTGACCGCGTGCCCGACCAGGAGCTGCGCGAGCTGGCCGAGGAGTACTGGGACGTGCTCATGGAGGCCAGCCCGACCAGCGCCACGCTGCTCGGCGACCATCGCTTCGACGACCGCCTCGAGGACCTCTCCTCCGAGGGCCAGGCTCGGGAGCGCCGGCGCCTCACCTCGATCGAGGAGCGGCTGGTGTCGATCGACCGTGCCCGGCTCGTAGGCGACGACCTGGTGACCCACGCCCAGCTCGTGTCCGAGCTGGGCGACGCCGTCTCGGCCATCGACCACCGCCTGGTCGAGCTGGAGTCCGACCAGATGACGGGGTTCCACGTCGGGCTGCTCCAGACCGTGCCGGTGATGTCGGCACCCGACCCCGCCGCCGCCCAGATGCTCCTCGGGCGCTTCCGCCAGGTCCCCCGTGCCTTGGATCAGCTCGCCCAGCGGTTCTTCGAGGGTGCGGACGCGGGCCGGACGCCAGTGGCCATCTGCGTCTCCCGGGCGGTGAACATGATCGAGGGCTACCTCGCCTCGCCCCTCGCCGAGGACGTCTTCGTCCGGTTGACCGGGCCGGCCGGCTGGGAGGGCGAGCACGACTGGCGGTCGTCGCTCGAGGCGGTCGCCCGAGACGTCGTGCGCCCCGCCTATCGACGGCTGGCGGACACGCTCACCGAGCAGCTGCTCCCTCTCTCGCGGGACGACGAGCACTGCGGGCTCTCGTGGCTGGCCGAGGGGCCGGAGCTCTACGCCGTCCTCGTCGCCCATCACACGACCGTCGACCGCGCTCCTCCCGAGGAGGTGCACCGGATCGGGCTGGAGGAGGTGACCCAGAAGCTCCCGGCCGAGTTCGCCGACGTGGGCGGTCGGCTCTTCGGCATCAACGACGCAGGCGAGGTCCTCGAGCGTCTGCGCCAGGACCAGGCGCTCCGCTACGTCACCGGCGACGAGATCATGGACGACGCCCGCCAGGCCTTCGAGGCGGCCACCGCGGCGATGGCCGACTGGTTCGGCCGGCTCCCGCAGGCCCCCTGCGCCATCGAGGCGGTGCCCGCCTTCCTCGCGCCGGACTCACCCAGCGCCTACTACTTCCCTCCCGCCGCCGACGGGTCCCGGGGGGGCACCTACTACGTGAACACCGACCGGCCCGAGCAGAAGGCGCGGTACGAGACGGCGTCCATCGCCTTCCACGAGGCCATTCCCGGCCACCACCTCCAGCTGGCCATCGCCACCGAGCTCACCGGGTTGCCCCGCTTCCGCCGCTTCTCCCTGGGCAACACCGCCTACGTCGAGGGCTGGGGGCTGTACGCAGAGCGTCTGGCCGACGAGATGGGGCTGTACCGCAGCGACCTCGAACGGATCGGGATGCTGGCGGCCGACTCGATCCGGGCCTGCAGGCTGGTGGTCGACACCGGCCTCCACCACCTGGGGTGGAGCCGCGCCCGGGCGATCGACTTCATGGCCACCCACACCCCTGTCTCGGTCGAGGAGGTGACGGTCGAGATCGACCGCTACATCGGCATGCCCGGCCAGGCCCTCGCCTACAAGCTGGGGCAGCGGGAGATCTTCCGGCTCCGGGAGGCGGCCCGGACCCGTCTCGACGGACGGTTCGACATCAAGGGTTTCCATGACGCGGTGCTCGGGTCGGGGGCCGTGCGCCTCCCCGTCCTGGGCGAGCTGGTGGAGGGCTGGGCGGCGTCCCGGGCGACCTGACGCCGCGGACGCTCGCCCGTGCCGCCGGCTCAGTCGTGCTCGTCGGCGTCGGCGTCCGCCTTGGTGACGTGAACGGTGCCGTCGGGGTGCTCGGGCGGCGAGTACAGCGAGTAGAGCTTGAGCTCCACTTGACCGGTGTTGGTGACGTTGTGCCAGACCCCGGCGGGCACGATGATGGCCCAGTCGTCGCTGAGGTGGTGCGCCTCGTCGGCACCGTCACCCGTGCGGCCGAGGTCGAGGCGAGCCTCGCCCTCCTCGATCCGCAGGAACTGGTCGAGGTGGGGGTGGGACTCCCACCCGATCTCCTCGCCCGGGCCCAGGCGCATCACCGTGAGCTGGACGTGCCCGGCCGTGTACACGACCGTGCGGAAGTTGGTGTTGGCGAGAGTCAGGCGCTCGATGTCGCCGACCCACGCGAGCTGCGAACCCCCTGCCGTCCGCTCGGCGGTCCCGACCACGGGCTGTTCGGTCATGGTCTCGCTCCTCTTGGCTCGCAGGTCCGTAGGGGGCATACCCATTTGGCGGTGTCCAGTCGCCTCACGGCCGGAGGAGGTAGACGCGCGACTGGCGGTCGGGTCCGGCGGCGAGGTCGGCCCAGGCGAAGACGTCGGCACGGTGGGCGCGGTGAAGCCCGCCGCCCTCGCGGTTCTCGCCGATCACGCGAGAGAACGTGTCCGTCCGGAGAGTCTCGGTGTCGACGAGGAGGACCTGGTCGGTGCCCTCGGCGCTGAGCGTCGACACCAGCACCGTCGACCCGTCGAGCGTGAGGGTCACCCCGGCAAATGCCGGTGCCCGGATGCCGACGATCCTCTCGGCCAACCCCCCGGTGACGCGGTAGAGCCCTCGGCGCCCGGCGTCCGTCGGTCGGTGACGTACACGACGCCTTGGCCGGTGGCGGTGACCGCATCCGGCTCGGCCAGCGGCGAGCCCTTCACGACCACGGTGGCGGAGTTGCCCCCGTCCACGGGCACCTTGAACACACCTGGGGCACCGTCGCCCGTGTCCCTGCCGGTGAAGAACACGACGTCCTCGCCGCCCTCCCTCACCACCTCCAGGCCGCGGGGGGACATGCCCTGGGTGCCGCCGACGACCGTCGGCTCGGCCCCTGCGACCGGCACGGCGAGCACGGCGCCGTCGCCCCCTTCCGGCGTCTCCGCTTCGGCGTCGGCGACGAGCAGCCGGTTACCGTCGGTGGTCACCGCCACGCCGACGGGCTTCCGGAAGGGCGAGCCGGCGACGACCGCTTCGGCGGCACCTCCCTCGGCCGGGACCTGGAAGACGCCGGGTCCCCGCGAGCTGGTGGCGGTGAAGTACACGGTGTCGCCGTCGGGCGCAACCGTGGCGTCGATCGCACCCCGGAAGTCGCCGCCTCTGGTCACCACCTCGACGTGGGTGATCGGGGAAGCGGCGACCGACTGGTCGTTCGCACCGTCGTCGCCGCAGCCGGCGACGAGGAAGGCGCCGACGACGGCCACGAGCAGCACCGGTAGCCCCATGCACCCTCCTCCCCAGACCCTAATGGGGCGCCTGTGGCTCGCCGGAATAGTTGACGTATCACCGGCGTTCCCGTCCCTGGAAGTTGACACGTCAAGCACCCATCCAGGAGGACCCAATGACCGACACCATCACCGCGCCGAACCTCGACGAGCTCACCGGGACGTACGTGCTCGACCCCGCCCACTCCCGGATCGGCTTCGTGGCGCGCCACGCCATGGTCACCAAGGTACGGGGGCAGTTCCGCGAGTTCGAGGGTCGGGCCCACCTGGACGCCGGCGATCCCTCCGAGTCGTGGCTGGAGCTCACGATCCAGGGGGCCAGCATCGACACGGGCAACGCCGACAGGGACGCCCACCTGCGGTCGAACGACTTCTTCGACCTGGCCTCCCACCCCGAGATCAGGTTCGTCTCGACCGCGGTCGAGGCCGCAGGGCCCGACACCTACAGGGTGACCGGCGATCTCACGATCAAGGGCGTCACCAAGCCGGTGACCTTCGACGTCGAGTACACGGGCACGGCCGTCGACCCCTTCGGGAACACCCGGGTGGGCCTCGAGGGCTCGGCCCGCATCAACCGCAACGACTGGGGCTTGACCTGGAACGTGCCGCTGGGCAAGGGCGGGGTGCTCGTCAGCGAGCAGGTCCTCCTCGAGTTCGAGGTGTCCGCCATCCGGCAGTCGGCCTGACCGACACGTGTTCCGCCCCGCAGGCACGCCCGCCTGCGGGGCGGATGAGCGGGTCAGTCGTCGCAGAGCGACGCCGTCTGGCCGGCGCCTCGCTCGGGCACCGTCGCCGACAGCTGCCTGCCGTTCGCCGTGACCTTGACGGTGGCCCCGGGAGTCAGTCCGGAGACGGTGATCGAGCGACTGCCCGGGCACGGGTCGTTCGAGAACGAAGGCGCCTGCATCCCGGCGTTGCCGGTGAACGATAGGGTGAGCTCCACGGGCCGTAGCGCCGGGACGGTGATCGTCTGGCACCGGTTGGCGGCGGTGCCGCTCAGGCACAGCTTCTTGCTGACCTTGTCGGTGCCGGGCACGACCAACGTGAAGCTGCCCCGGCTGTGGGCGGAGACCCCCTGCGGGGCGGAGGGGACTCCGGGCGCCGAGACGCCAGGGACTCCCGGCGTCGTGACCCCGCCTCCACCACCGGGCGACGTGCTGCCGCCCGACCCGCCACCCGACCCGCCGCCACCCGACCCACCCGACCCGCCCGGCGAGGCGCCGATCGACCCGCCGGCGCCGGTGGATCCCCCAGTTCTCCCACCGGCGCCGACAGAAGCGCCCCCCTGTCCCGGCGACGAGCCGAGCGGGGTGCCGACCGAGAGCTGGCCCCCGGCGCCAGGCGCGCCCTTGGCGCCCGTTGCCGCCCCAGCGGTGGCCCCCGTTCCACCCGTGCGGGGGACGAGACGGGCCGTTCCGGTGACGGGATCGACCACCACCTCCATGCCTTCGGGGCCGTCGGTGAGCGCATCGGCGTCCGCCGAGGCCCCGGGGTGCCTGCTCAGGCCGCCCGCCGGTGCTTCGTTGCCGCGCACGGCGACGGTGGCGGTGCCGCCGACGAGGACAGCGGCAGCGGTGGCTCCGACGGCGAGCTTGGCGATGGCTGCATGGGCGAGAGGCATGGGTGCTCCTTCTTTCGGAGGGCTGCGTGGCCGCCGGCCCTGGGATCGCCTCGATGTGGACGGGTCATCGACGCGGGCACCGAAATGGAAACGGGCTGGGCCCGGAAAAATGGCTCGCCGCCACCCGCCAGGCCGAACTGGGGTGGCGCCTCGGCCCTGGGTAGAAGAAGTCCCACCGGCGGATTGGAGACGCTTGAGTCTGGGGCTCGGGTTCGACGACGTGCTCGGGGCCGCCCGCCAGGGCGCGGGCTGGGCCTGCTCCCGCCTGTACGAATCGCTCGCCCCGGCGGTGGCCGGCTATGCCCGAGCTCAGGGCGCCCAGGATCCCGAAGACCTCACGAGCGAGGTGTTCCTCGCTGTGTTCTCGGGCATCCGTTCGTTCAGCGGCGACGAGGCGCACTTCCGGAGCTGGGTGTTCACCATCGCCCACCGCCGGGTGATCGACGACCGCCGGGCCCGGACCCGACGCCCCCCTCCCCGGTCGCTCGAAGCCGAGCCGGTCCCTGAGCGGCGGGGCACCTCGTCCCAGTCGGCGGAGGATGACGCGTTGGGGGCGATGGGCATGGAACGGGTCCGTACGGTGCTCGCGAAGCTCTCGCCGGACCAGCGGGACGTGATCGCGCTGCGCGTCATCGGTGATCTCTCGGTGGAGCAGGCGGCCGCCGCCCTGGGCAAGCAGCCCGGAGCGGTGAAGACGTTGCAGCGTCGGGCGCTGGCGACCCTGCGCCGCCAGCTGTCGGCCCAGGGGGTTTCCCTGTGAGCCCCTTCGACGATTACTCCGAGGACATGGGCGACCCGCTCGCGCTCGACGACGCCACCGCCGAGGCCCTCCTCAGGGGCAGGCCCGTGGCCCTGGGGTCCCGCCAGGACCTGGCGGCGGTGTCCGCCTTCATCGCCGAGATGCGCGACTGTCGCAGCGCTCCGGCTCCGGCTCCCTCACCGGCGTTGGCGCTGCTTCTCCGCGACGACGCCGGCGTCGAGGACGCCCAGGTCGCCGAGCGCCCGGCCGCCGTCTCGCGTGGGCGGGCGCCGGCGCTTCCTTCTCCTCTCGTCCGTCGTCGTTCCCCTGCCCTGCTCTCGGGTTGGCGCCAACGGCTGGCGGTCGCCGGCATCGGGCTCGGCGCCGCCCTGACCGGAGTGGTCGGGGCGACCGCTGCCGACCTGTTGCCGCACCCCGTCGAGCAGGTGGTGGCGTCCATGGTGGAGAGCCTCACGCCCCTGGACATTCCCGACGAGGGTGACCGCGACGACCCGCCCGGTGTCACCGACCCGAGTGACCCCGCTGGGGGGGCCGGGCAGGACGGCGACGGCGGGGCTCGCCCGGGTGGCGCCGGAGACCCCGCCAGCCCCACCGGATCATCGCCTGCCCCCGGCGGTGGCGCGCCCGCCGGAGTGTCTCCCGGCAGCCCTGGTGTCCCGGGCGCCCCGCCGGGAGCTCCGGGCTCGGGTGGCGTCGCCGTTCCGGGCCTGCCCCCGGCGCCGGCCCCGGGCCCGCCGATGCCCCCGGTGCCGACGACGCTCCCCGGGACGCCGTCGGTCACTGCACCGACGATCCCCGGCGCCACCCCCACCGCGCCGACGCCACCGCCGAGACCGCAGGTCGACCCCTCGGACCGGGTGCCCCCGCCCCGATAGGGAGCGTTGCTGGTCGAGGAGCGCACGACCTCGGGTTCCCATGGCTCGCGGCGCGCCGACGCGCGAACGTGAGGATGTGGAGTTGCCGCCGTCGGGAGCCACGGGCCGGCGTCGCTTCGCGGTGACATGGGACTACCGCGGTCGCTTCGCCCGCCACCTCTCCGACTGCGTCGTCGCCGGGCTGGTCGACGGCGCCGAGTGGGAGGTCGAGTTCCGGCCGTTCTCCGTCGAGCAGACGAGACGTGCGGATGGCCAGGCGCCGATCTGGGACGACCCCGGCACAAGCGTGTCGTTCCTCGCCATGCAGGTGGGACTGATCGTGCGCGACCGGTTCCCCGAGCACTTTCTCCCCGTCCATGCCGCGCTGTTCGCGGCGCGCCACGACGAGGGGCTCGACCTGGGCCAGGAGGACGTGTTGCGCCAGGTCCTCGTCCGGAACGGCGTCGACCCCGACACCGTCTTCGACGAGCTGGCCAGCGGTGCGGCCGTGGAGACGTATCGACGCGAGCACGAGCGTTCAGTCGCCGAGCACGGGGTGTTCGGTGTTCCGACCCTTCTAGCCGGCGGGCGGGCGGCGTTCGTCCGCCTCATGCAGGGGCCGGGCGACGACCCTGGTGCAGCTCGGCGCACCGTGGACAGGCTTCTCGACCTCGTCGTGGGCTGGCCCGAGTTGAACGAGCTCAAGCACACGACGATCCCTGGCTCGACTCGGTGATCACTCGGGCACGAGGTCATCGAGGGCCGCGCCGATGAGCTTCGGCCACTGGTTCGCGGTCCTCGTGGTGAGCGCCCTTCTCGTCATCGGCCTCGGGGTGTGGCAGCTGGCCGTCGGGAACCCCGGCGCGGGCGTGCCCCTCATCGCCATCGCCGTCGCCGAC
>DATACM010000387.1:0-8930 GCA_036259055.1 Acidimicrobiales bacterium
CCACGCCGAACGTCGTGTGCACGGTGTTCGCCGCCAACGCCTTGCTCGACGCCGCCGACACCGGGTGCGGGGACAGCCTCGGGGTGGGCTTCGACGCCGCCCGGTTCGTCCTCAGAGAGCTCCGCGTGCGCCGGCGCACCGGCACCTACTTCGCCTACCTCCCCGGTGACGAGACCCTCATCCACAACGGGAACGTCCTGGCCGCCCAGCTCGTCGTGCGCGCCGGCCGGCTGGCCGACCGGCCTTCGATGATCGAGGCGGGCGTGGAGGCGCTGGAGACGACAACGCGCGCCGTGCGCGACGACGGCTCGGTCCCCTACGGGGAAGGTCCCGACCTCGGGTGGGTCGACGGCCACCACACCGGGTTCGTCGTGGAAGCGCTGGCCGACATCGCCGGGCAGGTCGGCCACCGGGCTCTTGCTCCGGTGGTCGACGCGACCGCGTCGTTCTACCGCCTCCACCTCTTCGGCGCCGGCGGCTGGCCCCGCCCCCGGCCCGGCGCCAGCTACCCGATCGACGTGATCGCCGCCGCCCAGGGCATCCAGACGTTCGCCCGCCTCGGAGGGGAGTACCTGCCGCTGGCGACGGCGGTCGCCGAGTTCGCCCTCCGCCGCCTCCGCTCGGCGTCCGGCGGCTTCTATTACCAGCGCCAGCGGCTCCACGTGAAGCGGGTTCCCTACGCCCGTTGGGCCGACGCTCCGATGTCTCTGGCGCTGGCGTTCCTGGCCGCCGGGCTGGAGGCCCGCCGCCGACACCCCGCCATGGGGGCACGGGCATGAAGGTCTGGGTCGACATCGCCAACGCGCCTCACGTCACGCTGTTCCGCCCCGTCGTCGACGAGCTTCGCCGGCGGGGCCACGACGTGGTCCTCACCGCCTGGGACCGGGGGCAGACGCGGTGCCTGGCCCTCGCCGCGTGGCCCGAGGCGGTGATGGTGGGGCTGGCCGGGTTCCGGCGACCGGTGGCCGCCAAGGGGACGGCGATCTGGGCGCGAGGTCGCGAGCTCGCCCGGCGTCTCGCCGCATCGGGGCCCGACGTCGCCGTCGGGCACAACTCCTACTCGCAGCTGGTCGCCGCCCAGCTCCTCGGCGTCCCCAGCGTGACGATGATGGACTACGAGCACCAACCCGCCAACCACCTGGCCTTCCGCCTCGCCAACCGGGTCCTGGTCCCCGACGCCGTCGACGCCCGCGCCCTGCGCCGGTTCGGGGTGTCGGGGGCGAGGCTCGTCCGCTACCCCGGGCTCAAGGAGGAGATCGCCCTGGCCGGCTTCCACGCCCGTGCCCGGTTCCGCACCGAGCTCGGCGTGCCCGAGGAGCCGCCGCTGGTGACGTTGCGCCCGGCGCCGGAGGGCGCTCTGTACCACCGCGGCGCCAACCCGCTGGTGGACGCCCTGCTGCCACGTCTCGAGCGGTCGGGGGCCACGGTGCTGCTCTCGCCCCGCACCGCCGCCCAGGCGGCGCGGTTCCGGGCCTGTCCCTCGGTCAGGGTGCTCGACGAGCCGGTGTCGGGCCCCGACCTGCTGTTCCACTCCGATGTGGTCGTGGGGGCGGGCGGGACGATGACGAGAGAAGCGGCGGTGCTGGGCACCAGGTCCTACACGGCGTTCAGCGGGCCCCTCGCGTCCGTCGACCACGTCCTCATCCGGTCCGGGCGGTTGGGCGTCCTACGGGCGCCCTCCGACCTCCCTCTCTCCGAGGTCCGCCGGGTGCCCAAGGCCGTGGGCCCACGGGACCGCGCCCCGGTCACCCGCTTCGTCGACCTCCTGCTGGCCACCGCCGACGAGCTCCCAGACGCCGGCGCCCGCGCCCGCGCCCGCGGCTCCGCCTAGCCCAGGGTCGAGGGCGGCCGAGCATCGCCTGCCGGACCGGCGGCTGCCGGTGGTCAGCGTCGTCCCGGCTTGCGTCCGGTCACCACCACATACCATCCCCAGCGCCGGGCGAAGAAGGGTCGCTGGAGGAACCGCCAGCGCACACCGCCGTGGAGGACCTCGGTGCGCACATCCTCGAAGGACGCGAACAGGGCGCGGGCCTGCCGGCGGCTGTAGAGCCGGACCAGGGGGCGGTCGCTGAGCTGATCGGCGCCCGCCTCCACCAGAGCCAGGTGGTCGCGCCACGTCTCGCGCAGGAACGCACCGGTGCCCACGTAGCGGAGGACCCTGTAGAGGGCGAAGAGGCTGGCCCGGTGGTACAGCGCCACCAGGAAGCGCCCGCCCGGCTTGAGCACCCGGTGCATCTCGGCGGCGACCGCCTGCGGATGGTCGGTGTGGTGGATGACCCCGAAGGAGTAGACGGCGTCGAACACCGAGCTGGCCAACGGCATCCGCTCGCCGTCGGCGACCACCGCGCTGCCCGGGCGTCCCTCCAGTCGGAGGCGGCGCTGGGTCAGCGCCGCCCCGCGGGGGGCGAGGTCGAGGGCGACGGTGGTGGCGGCCATCCTCGCCAGCTCGGCGTGGTCCGTCCCCGCGCCGCTCCCGATCTCCAGCAGCCGACCCTCGGGGGCGAAGCGGCGCAGCAGGTCGGGGTGCCAGGGCTGGAGCTGGTAGCGGCTGGCGGTCATCTGGGCGAAGAACGCCGCCGTCCCCTCCTCGGCGTCGGCGTGCATCGTCCCCGCCGGGTTCCGGCCCCACTGCTCGCGGGCTGCCGCCCGCGCCTCTCGGCTCTCCTTGCTGACCGCTACGCCGGGCAAGCTCGCACCTCCACCTCGGGAGCCGCGTCCTCAGCGCGGCCGGAATCTTCCACTGCGCGCCGGTACAGCACGACGTGGGCGATCAGGTTGGCGACCAGGGCGACGAGGCTCGCCCACGCTGCGCCGGCGGCACCGAAGCGGGGGATGAGGGCGACATTGAGCGCCACATTGCTCACCGTCAAGACCAGTGCCGAGTTCTGCAGCTCCCGGCCCCTGGCGTGGGCGGCGAGAAACATGTTGAACACCCCGGTGACGCCCCGGACCAGCTGGGCCAGCGCGAGAGGCGGTACCAGGGCCACGGCAGATTGGTATCGGGAGGACAAGGCCACGTCCACCAGCGGTCCGGCGAGCGCGACTACCAGGACGGTGACGATCGATCCGAGCAACGCGGCCAAGCCGATCAGCCGGGGCTCGATCACACGCTCCCGGGTGAGCCTGGGGAAGAGGGCCGCGGCCATACCCATGGATGGAAGACCGACCGCCGAAGCGATGGCGGCGGCGAGGGTGTAGTAGCCGACCGATGATGCATCGCTGAAGGCGGCGACCATCAAGACGTCCATGTTGTAGGTGCCGACGCTGAGGATGCGCCCGAGATACGCCTGGACGCCGTAGGCGCGAGCCTCCTTGGTCAGGATGCGGGCATAGCGCGCCACTTGGCGCCACCTCGGGCCCAGCCAGGCGATGAGCAGCGCCCAACCGGCCAACGTCGCACATGTCTCCAGCAGGAGGGTCAAGGAAAGGCGAAGTCGGGCGTCCCAGGCCAGGAGCACCGCCAGGACGCCGAGAAAGAGGGCCCGCCCGGCGACCCTGGCGGCGGAGTACACGTGCAGGCGGTCGAGCCCCTGCGACAGTTGCTCGGCCACGAACCGGAAGGGGTAGACGAGGGCGAGCGGCGAGACGAGCCGCAGCGCGGCCCCGGCTTCGACGTGGAACCAGCGGTCGACGACGAACGACGAGCAGTACAGCGTCAAGCAGAACGCGGCACCTACCGGCGCGTAGGTGACCAGCGTGGCCCCGAAGACCTCCCGTCCTTCGAGCGCGTCGCTCCGAGCCGCCATCCTGCCGGCCGGGAGGAACAGGCCGAACTCGAAGAGCATGGCCAGCAGCGGGATGAACGCCGACGCGAAGGCATAGCTGCCGAACTCGCCCGCCGCCATGGAGCGGGCCAGCAGCATCGTGACGATCCCGCCTATGACCGTCGCCACGAGGTTGGACGTGACGTAGGCGGTCGCCTGCCCGGCGGCGCGGGACCACGGCGGCGGCCAGATCCTGGGCCTAGCTCGCCCGGGCCGTGACACTCTCATACCTGCCGTCGTCCAGGAGGTGGCCTGCGGCGGCCAGCCGGTCGACGATGGCGGCGGCCCGCGTCTCCCAGCCATGCCGCTCCATGGCCTCGGCTCGGGCCTGCTCTCCCAGCTGACGGCCCCGGTCCGGGAGCGACAGCACACTCGAGATCGCAACGGCCAGCTCCTCGGGTGAGCCGGGGCGCACGAGCCGCGCCGTCCTCGCGTCTTCGAGCACTTGGGAGAGCTGCTCGAGGGAGCTGGCCACGATCGGCCTCCCCAGCGCCATGTACTCGAAGATCTTGGTGGGCGAGCCGAAGAATGGTGTGTCCGCGAGAGGGACATGCGGCGACGCGAGGACGTCACACTCGCTGAGGCGCCGCAAGGCGATTTCGTTGGGCACCCTTCCGGTCCACTCGATGCGCTCGGCCACTCCAAGGGCGGCGGCCAGCGCCTCACAGGCGGGCTTTCCGATGCCGTCGCCGACGAGTAGGAGGCGGATCCCGAGCGGAAGGGACAGGAGGCTACGGATGAGGACATCGGCGCCGTGCCATGGCCCGAACGAGCCGATCCACCCCACAACCGCTTCGCCCGACGATCGCCGTGGTACGGGCCAGCGCGGCGGGGGGACGGCGGAGACGTCGACGCCGTTGGGCACGACGAGGACCCGCTCGGCGGGAGCCCCCGCTTCGACCGCCATCTCGGCGGCGCGCTCGGACACGGCGGCCACAAGGTCTGCCCGTTGGGCGACCTCTCGTTCGATGGACACCGCCAGGGGATCGATGAGGCGCGTCTTGGCCCAGGCGAATGGCCCCGAGCTGCGCCAGTTGTTCCGTGCCCAGACCTCCGACGAGTTCCACTCCAGCACCAGCGGCCGCCCGAGGCACCGGGCCGCGTCGATCCCGGAGCGCGCGCAGAAGTCGTGGCGCTGATACACGAACGCGGGTGGTCGGCGTCGCCCGGCGGCGAGCGCGCTGAGTCGGAGCGGCCGGTTGGCGGTAATGCGCTCCAAGTCGGCCGTGAGGCGGGCGCCGGGCCCAAGAGGGGCGGTCACCGTCGTCTCGTCCACGACCCTGGCGACCTGAGCGGCAGGCTGCACGGCGGTGACCAGGCTGACATGGAACCCCTTCCGGCGAAATCCGCCGAGGATGCCGCTTATGTGAGTGACCGAGCCGCCCACGCGCGACTCGAGCGAGCCTCGCCATATCGCCAGAACGGACGGCTTGGCGCCCGGCATGCCGCCCGTGGCCGCCTCTTGAGCACCCCCGGCTCTCACGCCCGACAGGTGTCGCACCGCCTCCGCCGACGCCAGTCCGGCGCCCGCGAGGACCTCCGCCGGAGCGATGCTCAGCGAACGGAGCAGCGAGCCACGGCTGACCACTTCGACCTCGTCGAGCTCCTCGTCCACCACCAGGCGACGGCGGACCGGCGCGAGGGCGAGTGCCACCTCGTACAGCTGGGGGTGGGGTTGGCGGCGCCAGGCGGTGCTGTGGAGGGCGAGTGTCTCGATCCCGGCCTCTTGTATGCGAGCGCGCAGGCCCGTGCCCAGGCGGGCGAGCTCGGCACCCGTGAGCAGGAGCCGCGCCTCGACGCCCCGAGAGGCGAGGAAGCGCTCGGCCGCCCACCGTGAGGACGCGGCGATGACGCCGAACCGTCCGGGGTCCAGCGCGGTCAGCGTCATCGACGTGGGCGTTGCCTTTCTGGCAGAAGGGGCCGGCTTCCCTTCGAGGGCACGGGGTAGGGGGAGCGAAGGGAAGCCGGAACGAACAGATCCTCCTCAACGCGGGGCGCCGGTCCAAGGAGAACTCGCTCCCACGCCCACATGGGGGGATTCGCCCAGCGAGATGGGCGCCGTTGTCCGCCTAGGGTCCGGGAACGGTGGCCGGCTGTATCCGGATCGTGGTGGCTGCTCCCAGCCTGCTGATGAGGAACGTCTTGCGCGACTCCTGCGAGCAGGTCGGCGTGGTGACGGTGGGAGAGGCGTCGACGGCGAGGGGCCTGGTCGAGGTCTGCCGTGAGCTCCGACCCGACGTGGTCGTCACTGAAGCGTCTCTTCAAGACGGCGAGGTGGACGAGCGCCTCGCCCTCATCCTCGATGCCGGCAGCCGACTGCTCGTCCTCTGTGACGACTGCTCGCCCGAGCGGCTCACTTCGCTGCTGGCCGAGGGCGTCTCGGGCTGCCTCCTGCACGAGAACCGGCCGGACCAGGTGGCGGAGGCCGTGCTCGCTGTCGCGTCAGGAGCGGCCGCCCTTCATCCGATCGCCGCCGGCACGATCCTCCGCCAGTGGAGACGGCTGCGGTCACAGCCGGCGTTCCTCTACCCCCGGCCGCGAGCCGTGCCGACGCCCAGGGAGCACGAGGTGCTCGTCGCCATGGCGGACGGGCTGCCCACGGAGGCCATCGCCCGCCGCCTCGGCGTCTCCACCAAGACGGTGAAGAGCCACAAGACGCGCATCTTCGACAAGCTCGGTGCTCGCACGCAGGCCCAGGCCGTCTCCCTTGCCATCGGCCACGGCCTCCTGCAGCGGTGACGTGGTTGGACGGACTCTTGCTGAACCTCTTTCGGGCCTTCCCGCCGAAAGAGACGATCTTCAAGGAGCCTGGTCCGCGGCCTGAACGTGAATACCGGCAGGAATGTGACTTTCCGTTCTATGGCTGGTTCGGGTGGAGCCCGGAGATGTTCGAGGACAAGGATGTGCTCGACGTGGGGAGCGGCTTCGGAGGCCGTCCCGTTCGGTACGCCGAGTACGGTGCCCGCAGCGTCACCGGCCTGGAGATCAGCAATGAGTTGTCGTCATACGCGCGCACGTTTGCCAGGTCGAAGCGTGCTTCCAACGTCAGGTTCGTGACCGGGCTCGGGGAGAAGCTGCCTTTTGGGGCGTCAGAGTTCGACGTGATAACGATGTTCGATGTCATGGAGCACGTGGTCTCCCCTGAGAAGGTCCTCAAGGAATGCTGGCGTGTACTTCGTCCCAACGGTCTGCTCGCAACCGTGTTCCCGCCGTACTACCACTTGCGAGCTGGCTCCCACTTGGAGGGGTACGCCACGACACTTCCAGGGATGAACCTCGTGTTCCCCACACGAGTCTTGAAGAGAGCCGCGGTCTCGTTCCTGGACGAACAGGGGATCGACTACTCCCCGTTCGTCCGCGACGCCCCGACCGACAAGCTGTGGAACATGAACGGCCTGACCGTGCGCCGGTTCAAGCGGCTGGTCCGGCGATCACAGTTCAACCCTGAGCTGCTGCGGTGTCTCGGTGACCTCGACCATCGAGTGACCGGGTACGCGCGCCGGCTGCGAGCACTCCGGACTCCACCGTTCTCCTGGTTGACCGTCGTCCCGGCGCAGGTTCCCCTTCTCCAGGAAGCGTTTTGCATGCGAATCTGCGCGCTCTTGAGGAAGGGCTCCGGTGGCTCGGGGAGGCGTCGGCGGAGGAGCCATGAGCCGCCTCGTCGATCGCCTGATCGCCGAAAACTGCCCGCCCTTCCGGGTCGCGGACCTCTTCGCCACGCCCCGGCTACAGGAGATGCTCGGCGAGATGGCTGAGCGCAGCGTCCCCGGTGCCGGCGCTGCCCTGGGACTGGGACGCCGGGACTCGGCCAGACCCTCCTCGCCAAGGCCAACCCCACAGGAACCACGCGCATGGAGCCGGCCGACTTCCTCGGCATCCCGGTGGTGGTTGCTGACAACGTGGCGGACTACTGCGCGGCCACGCCGGCGCCGAACCACCTCATGGACCTCGTCACGACCGTGGCGCCCCCCTTCCGCAAGTTCTTCATCGAGTGCGCCCCCAGGACTCCTCCGAGCCACGGCATCACGCCGCTTCACGCCTGGGGTTTTCTCGGGGGCTCGGCCGACCTCACCGACGCCGAGTGGCGGGCCAAGGTCCCCGACCGCCGGCTCCTGCCCGTCCTGGCCGCCTTCAGCGATGTGGTCCCCGCCATCCCCGCTGAGCTGGCGGACGTCCCGGTGCGGTGGGTGCTCCAGCTGATTCCGTTCCTTGAGGTCCGTAAGAGCCGTCCGATGGGGCCCGTGGCGGAGTACAGCTTCGCCCTCGACGACGAGGGGTGTCTGATAGGTCAGCCCGACGGCGGCGTCGTGGGGGTGGAGGGCCTCGTCGGGCTCACCAGCGAGCCCACGGCCAACCTCCCGGCTTTCCTCATGGAGTTGCTCGACAACCAGCTCATCCCCGTGCTCTTCGCCATCTCGCTCATGCACTGTCGCAACGTCACGCTCCGCACCGTCGAGCCGGCGCAGAGCCTCTCGCGCAAGGCTCAGCGGCGAAGCGGGCACCCATTGCTCCGCTATCAGGTGCTTGAGATCAGCCCCATGCGCCGGATCCTCGAGACGGAGGGGGCGGCCATGACCAAGGGGCTTGGGCACGCGTTGCACATCTGCCGTGGCCACTTCAAGACCTACACGCGCAAGGCGCCGCTCTTCGGGAAGCACGTCGGCCGTTACTGGTGGTCGGACGTGGCGCGGGGCACGCCCGCTCGAGGTGTGGTCACCAGCGACTACCGGGTGACCGTCGACGCCGACTTGGTACAGGCGGGGCCCGACGGGAGCAGCGGCGATGATCGTCCACGCCGTCTGATCTCAGCGGGCTGGGGCCGCTTGCCGAGCCTCTGAGCGCTCCGTTTGCGAGTCGGCGCGGGGGTTGAGCCGCCAGTACCGGCGGTCGGGGAGGTCGGCGAGTCGAGGGCTGAACTGGTATCCGAGCAGGCGGAACAGGCCGTGGACCAGGTACGAATCCGCCGCGGTATCGGCAATCACCTCTGTTGGCTGAAGGACGCTCGTGTTGTCCAAGAGGCCGTCGAGGATGAACTGGCTATCCCGAAGCGTCCCGGGGATGACGATCGCGGCCCACGACGTGAACTGGTCCGAGGACCAGTTGTAGTAGGTGACTCCTCGGCCGGTGCCGAAGTAGTGGGGGTTGGGGCCGGCATGGATAGACCGG
>DATACM010000388.1:0-9396 GCA_036259055.1 Acidimicrobiales bacterium
GCCCTCGGGGGCCAGGCGGATGACCACGGTCGACGCCTCGGCGTGCTTGACCACGTTCTGCAACGCCTCCTGGGCGATGCGGTACAGGGCCACTTCGACGTGGGACGGGACGTCGACGGGCTCGACGTCGACCTCGTCCTCCAGGCCGGCCAGCGACCGGGCCAGGCTCTCCAGCCCCGGGCCCAGGCCGAGGTCGTCGAGCACGAAGGGGCGCAGCCCGGCGATGGCCGCTCGGGCCTCGTCCAGGGCGGCGGTGGCCAGCTCCTTGGCCTTGCCCACCTCGCTGCGGACCCGGTCCGGCTCCCCGACCCGGCCACGAGGCCACTCGCAGGCGGGCGCCGATCAGCTCGGCCCGTTCGCGCATGCCCACCATCCCGTAGGACGGGCCGCTGTCCGAGCTGGGCTGGCCGTCGTGGGCGATGCCCCGGCCGTCGTCGTCGACGGCCAGGCGCACGCCTCCGGGCACCGGCAGGAGTGACACCCGGACGCGCGACGCCTCGGCGTGCTTGACCACGTTCTGCAGCGCCTCCTGGGCGATGCGGTAGAGGGCGACCTCGACGTGTGGCGGGAGCCGCTCGGGAGCCACCTCCACCTCGACCTGCAGGCCGGTGAGCGATCGGGCCAGGCTCTCGAGCCCGGCGCCCAGTCCCAGGTCGTCCAGCACCGTGGGGCGCAGCCCCATGATGGCGGCGCGGGCCTCCTCCAGGGCGGCGGTGGTGAGGCCCTTGGCGGTGTCCAGCTCGCGACACAGCCGGTCGACGTCGCCGATGGCGTCCTCGGCGGCCAGGAGGTGGTACCAGAGGCTCACCAGCCGCTGGCTGATCCCGTCGTGGATCTCCCCGGCGAGCCGGCGGCGCTCGAGCTCCTGGACCTCCACCGTCCGGGCGGCGAAGCGCTCCAGCTCCTCCTCCCGCTCGGCCAGGCGGTGGTAGAGGCGGGCCTTCTCGATGGTTCCCGCTACCAGGTTGGCCACGTCGGTCAGGACGGCCAGGTCGGCGGGGCCGTAGGTGCGCTGCTCCCGCGAGTGGACGTTGAGGACGCCCACCACCCGCCCGCCCGCCAGCATGGGCACCGACACGAGCGAGGTGAACTCCTCGCCCCGGAGGGCGGGGATGTAGCGGTAGCGGTTGTCGGCCCACTTGTCGGGGACGATGGCGGGCTCGGCGTGCCGGGCGACCCACCCGGCCACCCCCTCCCCGATGGCCAGCTCGACGGTACCCACCACCTCGTCGAACGGCGGGGTGGCGCCGGCCAAGACGACCCGCTGGCGCTCTTCGTCCACCAGGTGGACGAAGCACACGTCCGAGCCGGTGGCCTCGGTGACGAGCAGGGGGACGGCCCGCAGGACCTCGGCCAGGTCGGGCTCGCCCGAGGTGAGGTCGATCACGAGCCGCAGGAGCCGGTTCTCCAGGGACGGGGGAGCGTTCTCGGCGGTCAGTGAAAGATCCCTTCGCGGAGGGCGGTGGCCACGGCCTGGGCCCGGTCGGCCACGTCCAGCTTGCGGTAGATCGCCCGGGCGTGGGTCTTCACCGTCTCCTCGCCGATGTACAGGCGCTGCCCGATGGCCCGGTTGGAGAGCCCCCGCACCATGAGCTCGAGCACCTCGCTCTCGCGCTGGGTGAGCCCCAGCCGGGCGCCGGGCCAGAACTCGCCGCTCTGGAGGTGGGCGGCGGTCATCGCCACCCGGCCGGCCAGCGACGGGTCGATGGCCACGTCGCCCTCCATCACCCGCTCGAGGTGGGCGGCCAGCTCCGGGCCGGTGGTGGTCTTGAGCAGGAACCCCGACGCCCCCACCCGGAGGGCCTGGAAGAGGTACTGCTCGTCGTCGTACACGGTGAAGAACACGACTTTGATGCCCGGGCGACGGCGGATCAGCGCCTCGCACAGGTCGAGGCCGCTCGCCCCCCGGAGGCGGACGTCGAGGAGCACCACGTCGGCGGCCCGCTCGGCGGCCAGCTCCAGCGCCTCGGCGGGGTCGGTCGTCGCGCCGACGATCGTCACTCGACCACTTTGGGAGGCGAGCATCGACCCGAGCCCCTCCAGGACGACCTGGTGGTCGTCGACCAGGAGCAGGCGCACGGGCGCCGCGGAGCGTGACGCCTCGGTCACGGCCACGGCGTCACCGTATCCCTCCCCCGACCCACCCGCGGGGGGAGGCATCGGTCGGGCGAGGTGGGTATCACTTGACATGTAGCGAGCTTGGCAGTTCGTCTGCCCCCCCAGCGACCCAGAGGAACTTCCAGATGAGCGCGACCCAGACAGAAGACGCTCCGACCGAGGCCCCTTCTCGAACCGTCGAGATCGTGCCGTCGGTCATGCCCGCCGACTTCTCCCGCCTCGGCGAGGAGGTCGCCGCCCTCGAGGCGGCGGGGGCCGACCGCATCCAGTGGGACGTGATGGACGGCCGCTTCGTGCCCAACCTGACCTTCGGCCCCGACGTGATCGCCGCCTGCCGCCCGCACGCCTCGATCATGTTCGAGGCGCACCTGATGGTGGTCGAGCCGGACGAGCTCATGTCGAAGTACGTCGAGGCCGGGTGCGAGCTGGTCATCGTCCATGCCGAGGCGTGCACCCACCTCCACCGCAGCCTGAGCGCCATTCGTGACGCCGGCGCCAAGTCCGGCGTGGCGTTGAACCCCCACACCCCGCTGGACATGGTGCGCCACGTCCTCGACCTCACCGACCTGCTCCTCGTGATGACCGTCAACCCCGGCTTCGGAGGCCAGGCCTACATCAGCACCATGGAGCCCAAGATCGCCGAGGCCGCCGCCATGATCGAGGACTCCGGCCACCAGATCGACCTCGAGGTGGACGGAGGCATCAGCCCCGACACCGTCGGCGGCGCGGCGGCCGCCGGCGCCCGGGTTCTCGTGGCCGGCAGTGCCCTCTACAAGCACGAGGGAGGGCTCAAGGACGCGGTGGCCACGCTGCGGGCCCGCGCCGAAGAGGCCATCTCGTGATCCGGATCGACGCCCTTTCCCCCGAAGGAGGACGCGAGCGATGATGGCCGGCCGGTATCTCCCCAACTGGGCGGCGGGGATCCCGCCACGGGGGTCCGCCAGCGGTACCGTGCAGCCCGTAGGTCCGGAGGTGAGCTCCTTGCCCGACAAGCCGATCACCATCCAGCGAGCGTGGCGCAGCAACAACGGGGAGACCCAGACCCGTCCCATCATGCTGGCCATCGCCGGGGACAGCGCGTCGGGGAAGACCACCATCACCAAGGGCCTGGTCGACGCCCTCGGGCCGGAGCGGATCTCGTCGATCTGCGTCGACGACTACCACAAGTACGACCGCGAGGAGCGCAAGGACAAGCCGTTCACGCCGCTCCACCCCGAGTGCAACTACATCGACGTCATGGAGCAGCACCTGCAGCTCCTGGCGATGGGGCACCCGATCCTGAAGCCGGTCTACAACCACGACGACGGCACCCTCGGGCGCCCGGAGCTGGTCGAACCGCGGGAGTTCATGATCGTCGAGGGGCTCCTGCCCCTGCACACCAAGCTGGCCCGGGCGTGTTTCGACGCCACCGTCTACCTGGACCCGCCCGAGGAGATCCGCTTCGAGTGGAAGCTCAAGCGCGATACCAAGAAGCGGGGCTACACCGAGGAGCAGGTCCGCAAGGAGATGGAGAAGCGGGAGCCGGAGTCGGCCCAGTTCATCCGCCCGCAGCGGAGCAACGCCGACATCGTCGTCCGCTTCGCGCCGATCGAGGGGCGCGAGCGGGCCGAGGACGAGCCTCTCAGCGCCACGATCCTGCTGCGGCCCACCATCCCCCACCCGGAGCTCTCCAAGATCCTCACCGACGACCACCGCGAGGCCATGCACCTCAAGCTCGAGCGCGACGAGGACGGCAAGCCGGTCGACTCCCTCCACATCCACTCCTACGCCAAGCGGGAGATCACCAGGGAGGTCGAGGAGCAGATCTGGGAGGAGCTGGTCGGCGACGACCCGATCCCCGAGTCCCTCGGCACGATCGACAACGGCGAGCGCAGCGAGCCCCTCGCCCAGGCTCAGCTCATCCTGCTCTTCCACCTGTTCCAAGCAAGAAACGGGTAAGACGCCTCACGGCTTCAGGGCAGGTGGTGGCGCTCGTTGAACGAGCGCAGGACGGGGCCGCGCTCACCCATGCCCAGACGGGTCACCGAGCCCACATCGAGGAACATCCTCCACGCCGCCTCGTCGCCCACCTGCAAGGCCCAGGTGACCGACGCCTTGATCGGCGAGACGTGGGTGACCACGACCACGTCGGTGTCGGCGGCGACCTCCCGCAGCTCCTCGCACGCCTCCCGCACCCGGCGGCCGACGGCCGCCAGTGACTCGCCCCCGGCGGGCACCCACTCGGGGTCGGCACGCCACTTCTCCCAGAGGGGCACCCACGCCTCGGTGACCGGGCAGAGGTCCAGCTCGCCGTAGTCCACCTCGATCCAGCGCTCGTCGACCTCGACGGGCAGGCCGAAGGCGGCGGCTGTCTCCCGGGCCCGTCGCAGGGGGCTGACCTTGACCAACCCGGCGCTCGCCACCACCGGCGCAAGGGCCCGGGCCTGCTCCCTGCCCCGCTCGGTGAGCGGTGGGTCGGCTCGGCCGACGAGGAGGCGGCGGGCGTTGGCCTCGGTCTCCCCGTGGCGGACGAGGATCAGCACCCGGTCAGGTCGCCGCGTCGCGGGGCAGGCGACCGGTGCGCAGGAACGAGGCGCGGGCGTCGGGCTCGCCCAGCCCGAACCGCCGCCAGCACCACAGCAGGGCGAGCGCGCCGGCCACCTCCTGTAAGAGCAGCACGGCGACGCCGTGGTCGAGGGCGGGAAGCGGACCGTCCAACGCCCCTCCGAGGAATGGCCACCAGAGCTCCTCGCTTCGCGCCCACATGCCGTCGAACACCAGGTGGAGCAGCGTCCCGACCGGTAGGAACAGCCATCGGCGCCGCAGCTGCCGGCGGCTGCCTCCCGACCGGCTCCGCCGGGTGAGCAGCATCACGAGGGCCAGAAGAACGGCGCTGGCGACCAGGGTGTGGAGCAGCCGGGCCCCCCCGAACGGCGCGTCGACGAGATCGGGTAGCACCGCACCGAGGAGCAGCACCCGGTGGTCGATCGCCGGGTCGCGGAAGACGAGCCAGACGGTGACCAGGGCCATGCCCGCGGGCCAGAGCAACACCTGTCAGGACCGCACCAGGATGCGACCGCACTGGTCGCACGTCACCAGCGCCTCCGGAGGCTCCCGGCGGATGCGGTCGATCTCGGTGGCCGGCAGGGTCAGGTGGCAGCCGCCGCAGCGGGCCCCCACCAAGGGGGCCGCCCCGACCCCTCCGTGCCGGGCCCGCAGGCGCTCGTAGAGGGCGGTGAGATCCGCAGGCAGCCCGGCCGCCGCCTCGGCCCGGCGGGCCTCCTCCCCGGCCAGCTCGGCGTCGATACCCGCCTGCGCCTCCGCCAGCAGGCCGCGCAGACGCGAGCCCTCGGCGTCGAGCCGCGCTCGATCGGCCTCGAGCTCGGCCACCTCGGCGTCGAGGGGCTCGCGGTCGGTCATGGTCTCGAGCACGTCGTCCTCGAGCGCCGAGCGCCGGCGGCGGAGCGACTCGACGTCCGCCTGCATCGCCTGCAGCTCCCGGGGCGCGCTCACCACCCCCGAGTAGAGACGGCGCTCGAGGTCGGCGATCCGCGCCTCGGTCGCCGCCAGCTCGTCCTCCAGCCGGCGTTGCTCCCGAGCCACCGCGGCTCGACGGGCGGACGCCTCCTCCAATGCCGGCTCGACCTCGGCCAGGGACTTCTCGACCGCCGCCAGCTCGGCCAGCGCGGGCAGGGTCGCCTTCCGGTGACGGAGGCGGTCGGCCGCGGTGTCGTGCTCCTGCACGCGCAGCAGCTGCTGGAACACGCTCACCGACGTCGCCGGCGCTCAGGGGTAATACGGCTCGTAGACGATGATGTACTCGCGCGGCCTGGGCGCGGGCGGGGGTGCCGGTTCTGGTTCGGGTTCGGGTTCGGGTTCGGCGGCGGGCGGCGGGGCCGGGGCGCGGCGGGGGGCCGGGGCGCCGCCGGGAGCCGGCCTGGTGGTCACCTGGCGGCGGGTGACGACTTGGGCGGGCGCCGGTTGCCGGGGGTCGGGGCCCTCGCCGGGCGCGCCTCGGAACTGCCCCGGAGGCGGGGGTGCGTCGGGCGGGGGGAAGCCGACCGGAGGGACGTTGGCCAGGGCCGGGCCCATGAAGGCGTTCCAGATGCGGGCCGGGTACGTGCCTCCGAACACGGTGATCCCGCCGACGCTCTTCATGGGGACGTCGCCGGTGGGCGAGCCCATCCACACGGCGGTCGAGAGGACGGGGGTGTAGCCCACGAACCAGGCGTTGGTGTTGTTGTCCGTCGTCCCCGTCTTGCCCGCCGCCGTCCACGGCGGGATCGCCGCCGCCCGCCCGGTGCCCCTCTGCACGCCCTGGGTGAGGACGCCGGTGGCCATGCGGGCGTGTTGGTGGGACACAACCCGCTCACCCGGTCCACCGTTGCGGAGGATCTCCTTCCCGGTGGCGTCGACGATCCGGTCGACCCCGAACGGCGGATGGCGGACGCCGTCGGCGGCCAGCGTCCCGTAGGCCGACGCCATGTCCAGCGGCGTCACCAGCTCGCTGCCCAGCGTCACCGCCAGGTGCGGCTGGATGGGGGTGGTGATGCCCATGCGCCTGGCCACGTCGACCACCTTCTCGGGGCCGACCATCTTGACCAACCGGGCGTAGGCGCAGTTGACCGACTGCACGGTGGCGTCGGTGAGGCTGAGCGTGCCCCCGGCCGAGCCCTCGACGTTGCCCGGCGACCAGACAGGGCCGCCGGGGTTGTCGACGGGACACGGCGACGCCCCGTTGATGCTGTCGTCGGGCGAGAAGCCCTGCTCGAACGCCGCCATCAGGGTGAACGGCTTGAACGCCGACCCGGGCTGGCGCCCGGTCCCGTCGGCGGCCAGGTTGAACTTGGACTTGTCGAACCCCGGCCCGCCGACCATGGCCCGGATGGCGCCCGTGCCCGGCTCGACCGACGCCAGCGCGGCCAGGAACTGACCATCGGTGTCGGGGAGGATCCTGTTGACCGCGTCCTCGGCCATCCGCTGGTAGGAGGGGTCGAGGGTGGTGTGGATGGACAGGCCGCCCTTGAAGAGAGCGTTGAAGCGGTCGGCCTCGGTGGCGCCGAGGCGAGGGTCGCGGAGGAGCTGCTGCTTGACGTACTCGACGAAGTAGTCGCTGCCCTTGGCCGGCTCGGGCGGCGGCCGGCTCGGGAGAGGTTCGCCCTTGACCCGCTCGGCTTCCTCGAAGCTCACGTGGTTGAGCTCGCGCATCCGGTCGACGACCTTGTTGCGCCGGTCGCGGGCCTGGTCGGGGTTCGTCCACGGGTCGGACCCGACGGGGTCGCGGATCATTCCGGCGAGGAGGATCCCCTGGCCCAGGCTGAGGTTCTCGATGGTGGTCCCGAAATAGGTCTCGGCGGCCGCCCCGAACCCGTAGGCGTGGTTGCCCAGGTACACCGCGTTGATGTAGCGCTCGAGGATCTGCTCCTTGGTCATCTCCTCTTCGAGGCGGATGGCCAGCGCCGCCTCCTTGATCTTGCGGTCGGCGCTCTGCTCCTGGTTGAGCAGGGTGATCTTCACCAACTGCTGGGTGATGGTGGAGCCACCCTCCTCGATGCCGCCCGACTCGACGTTGACCACCAGGGCGCGGGTGAGGGCCCGGGGGTCGAGGGCGCCGTGCTCGAAGAACCGGTCGTCCTCGGCGTCGAGCACCGCCCGGATGACGTGGGGAGGCACCCTGTCGAGGGTCACCGGCGCCCGATTCTCCTCTTCGTGCCACTTGGCCAGGATGGTGCCGTCGCGGGCGTAGACGACCGAGCGGGCGGCGAGGGGCCGCAGCTCCAACGTCTTGTTCTCGGCGGTCTCCCCGCCTTCGAAGAGGAGGCGGTCGACCTGTTTGACCAGGACGACGGTGCCGGCCGCGAGCGCCGTGCCCGCGGCGACCGCGGCGGCGACGAACCGGAACAAGGCGCGCATGCGACGCCGGAGGATAGTGCCGCTCACCGGAGCGCTCCTTCGCACTGGGTCACCCCACGGCTGGCTCTTACCCGGAAGGTTCGCCCGGCGAACTATCCCGGCCCGAAGGCGGGATCAGCGCGTTGTCGGTGCTAGCCCCACTCCTCGCCGAGCATGGCCTCCAGCCGCTCCTTGCGGCGAGGGCGCTCGGTCTTGGGTGTCTGCTTCGCCCGGCACCGACCGGACAGCCCGTGCAGCCAGAGTGCCGTCTGGGCGTCGTCCTCCGGTTCGGCGACAACCCGGGTGTAGCACTCAGGGCAGCGGATGGTAACCCTCGGTACGGTCTTTCCCTGCAAGACTGCGACGTCCCTTCTGCTTCCCCTGGTCCCCACCAGGATACCGCGCCCGTCACGGCTTTCCCCCGCCGGGGCGACGTCGTCTAGACCCGAGCCAGCATCTTGGCGACCACCGAGCGCTCGAAGTCGGGCGGGAACGGGCTCACACGGTTGAAGAAGGTGGCCTGCAGCTCGAGCTTGTCCTTCTGCACGTTGACCACGTCCAGGTAGGCGTCGCCGCTCGGGTAGGTGATCACCGCCCGGAACGCCGCCGTCCGCGGCCCCACGTCCAGGCCGGTCAGGCGCTGGACGACGATCCGCTGCGGTGCGTTCCCCGGTGTCGACTGGCGGTCGAGCTCGGCCTGGAGGCGCTGACGGAGGCATCCCGGCGCCCGGTTGCCGTCGAGGGCGGCGAAGTCGTCGGTGGCGATGGCCACCTCCTTCACCGTCTGGGCGGTCGAGCTGGCCCGGCTCCCGTCCCCGAGCTCGAAACGCGGCGACGCCATGGTGGCCGTCCGGACGGTCTTGGGCTCGGGCCGGCCGAGGCACTGGGCGAAGCGGCTGGCGTCGCCCTCGCTCTCCACCGACGTGTCGGGGGGTGAGGCGCGCCACTCGGGTGTGAGGTCCTCGGCCCGCATCGTCGCCGCCTCTACCCGTTCCCGATCGGCCGCCGCGCCGTCCCCCGTGCACCCGAGCAGGGTGGCAGCCAGGACCACGGCCAAGGTGCCCCGCCGGGCGCGGCGCGACGGGTCGACCGGCGGAGCCACGATCCGCCGAGCGTACCGGGACGACCAGCACCCCCGGACGCGCACCTGCCCGCCCCACGGACGTTCGTCAGGGCGGGCAGGCCCTCAACCGGGCAGGCCTCAGATGTTCAGCGCTGGCGGGCCTTGCTCCTGATGTAGCCCGTGATGGTCTCCGTCGGCACCTTCACGCCGTGCTTCTTGCGGACGTGGTCGGCCACCTTGGCCATCAGCTCCTCCTCGGTGGCCCCGCTCCCCTGCCAACTGCAGGCGTGTCCTTCGTCCCTTCACCTGAACGTGTACGCCACGAATCCCTCCTGTTGGGCGGT
>DATACM010000389.1:0-7625 GCA_036259055.1 Acidimicrobiales bacterium
GGCGGATGGGCGTCGTGGCACCACGGCGAAGCTCGGGGAGCGGACCGGTCCCGACCAGCGGCCGGCGGGTGACGCCGACGGTCGGGATCCCGGTCACCGCCCCGACGTGGACGGCGAGGCCCGCCCGTCGCGGATGATCGAGCCCCGTGGCGTCGACGAGAACGACGTCGGGCACGACGTCGAGCGCCTCGACGGCCGCGGCCAGAAGAGGTCCTTCCCGCAGGGCGAGAAGCCCGGGGCGGTAGGCGGCCGCCACCCGGTCGGCCACGACGGCCTGGGCGACGACGTCGTCGGCGCGGCGCGGCCGACCGTCGTCCGGTGCGCCCCGCAGATGGTGGTCGACGTGACGACGACGGGATTCGCCGGCTGCCGGTCGCGGGCGCCACGCCACCGCCCCTGCCCACGCCCGATCGCCGGGGTGCCCCGGCCCCGCCTCACCTCGGGCGAAGGCGAGGAAGCAGCCGCCGATCAGGGGGCGCGCCGACGGTGACCACGGGTCGCGCCCCAGGGCCGACTCCGCCTCTCGGGCCAGGCGGTGCTGGAGGGCGACCAGCTCGTCGACGGTCGAGGGCCATCCCGTCACCTGAGGCGGCGGGTCAGACCTCCCAGGTCGTGCCCGACGTCAGCAGGTCGGCGAGCTCGCCCGGGCCCTGCCGTTCCCGGGCGGCGAGGACCTGGTGGTTGACCAGCGACCCGTAGTCCGGGCGCTCGACGGCGCGGAAGACGCCGATGGGCGTGGGCTCGTAGGGGCCGCGGGCGAGGCGGGAGAGCATGAAGGCGAGGGTGGGGTCCTCGCGGTGCTCGTCGTGGACCAGGATGGCGTCCTCCCCGACCTCGGCGACGTCGACGACCCGTGCGCCCCCCTGGCCGTCGGCGACGACGCCCCGCTCGCCTCCGGGGCCGAAGCGGATCGGCTCGCCGTGCACCAACGGGATCAGCATGTCGCTGCGCACCTCCTTGGCCGTCACCCGGGCGAAGGCGCCGTCGTTGAACACGTTGCAGTTCTGGTAGATCTCGACGAAGCCCGAACCTCGGTGGGCGTGGGCCCGCCGGAAGATCTCCATCATGTGGGCCCGGTCGAGGTCGTGGGTGCGGGCGACGAAGGTGGCCTCGGCGCCGAGGGCCAGGCTCACCGGGTTGAACGGGTGGTCGACCGAGCCGAACGGCGTCGACTTGGTGACCTTGCCCTCCTCGCTGGTCGGCGAGTACTGGCCCTTGGTCAGCCCGTAGATCTGGTTGTTGAAGAGCAGGATCGTCAGGTTGACGTTGCGCCGCAGGGCATGGATGAGGTGGTTGCCGCCGATGGACAGGGAGTCTCCGTCCCCGGTGACCACCCACACGTCGAGGTCGGGACGGCTGACCGCCAGCCCCGTCGCCATGGCCAGGGCCCGGCCGTGGATCGAGTGCATGCCGTAGGTGTTCATGTAGTACGGGAAGCGGCTCGAGCAGCCGATCCCCGAGATGAACACGGTGTTCTCCCGGCGCACGCCCAGCTCGGGCATGAGCATCTGCACGGCGGTGAGTATCGAGTAGTCGCCGCACCCCGGGCACCAGCGCACCTCCTGGTCGCTGGCCCAGTCCTTCTTGGTCGTCGGGGGGGCGCTCAGGTCGCTCATGACTCCTCCATGAGGGCCAAGACGGCGGACTCGACCTCGGAGAAGAGGAACCGCTGGCCCTGGACCTTGCTGACGAGTCGGGCGTCCACCAGGAACTCGGAGCGCACGAGCGTCGTGAGCTGGCCGAGGTTCTGCTCGGGGACGATCACCTTCCGGTAGCGGGTGAGAACGTCGCCGAGGTTGGACGGGAACGGGTTGAGATGGCGGAGATGGGCGTGGGCCACCCGCCGGCCCCGCCGGCGCAGCCGTTCCACCGCGGCGGCGATCGAGCCGTAGGTCGAACCCCACCCGAGCACCAGCACGTCGGCGTCGGCGCCGGGGTCGTTCACCTCGACGGGCGGGATGTCGCCGGCGATGCCGGCCACCTTGGCCGCCCGCAGCCGCACCATGTGCTCGTGGTTGGTGGGGTCGTAGGAGACGGCCCCGGTGCGGTCGGCCTTCTCCAGCCCACCGATGCGGTGCTCGAGGCCCGGAGTGCCGGGGATCGCCCACGGCCGGGCCAGCGTGGCGGGGTCGCGGAGGTACGGCAGGAACTCGGGGTAGCCGTCGGGGCGCGTGTTGTTGGCCTCGGTGGCGTAGGGGACGCCGATGTCGGGCAGCTCCGACACCCGCGGCAGCCGCCACGGCTCCGCCCCGTTGGCCAGGTAGCCGTCCGACAGCAGGATCACCGGCGTGCGGTACTTGAGGGCGATGCGCACCGCCTCGATGGCCACGAAGAAGCAGTCGGCGGGCGTGCTGGGGGCGACGATAGGCAGCGGCGCCTCGCCGTGGCGCCCGAACATGGCCATCAGCAGGTCGGCCTGCTCCGTCTTCGTCGGCATGCCGGTCGACGGGCCGGCCCGCTGCACGTCGATGACGATCAGGGGCAGCTCGAGGCTGATGGCCAGGCCGATGGTCTCCGCCTTGAGGTCCATCCCCGGGCCGCTGGTCGTCGTCACCCCGAGATGCCCGCCGAACGACGCGCCCAGGGCGGCCCCCACGGCGGCGATCTCGTCCTCCGCCTGCATGGTGCGGACGCCGAAGTTCTGGTGGTTGGACAGCTCCTGGAGGATGTCGGACGCCGGCGTGATCGGGTACGAGGCCAGGAACATCGGCAGCTTGGCCAGCTGGCTGGCGGCCACCAGCCCCCACGCCAGGGCGGTGTTGCCGCTGACGTTGGTATAGGTGCCGGGCTGGAAGACGGTGGGCTTGACCTCGTAAGGGCCGCCCACCAGCTCGGCCGTCTCGCCGAAGTTGTACCCCGCCTTGAAGGCGAGGGTGTTCGCCTGGGCCACCGTCGGGTTGCGCCCGAACCGCTGCTCGATCCACTGCAGCGTCAGCTGCTTGGGCCGGGTGTACATCCACGACAAGAGGCCCAGGGCGAAGAAGTTCTTGCTGCGCTCGGCGTCGCGCGGCTTGGCGCCGCTCGGACGGGTCGCCTCCAGCGTCATCGACGTCATGGGGACCTCGTAGACCGTGAAGCCGGAGAGCGACCCGTCGGTGAGGGGGTTGCTGTCGTAGCCCGCCTTGGCCAGGTTGCGCTCGGTGAAGGCGTCGACGTTGACGATCAAGGCGCTGCCCGGCGCCATGTCGTCGACGTTGGCCCGCAATGCCGCGGGGTTCATCGCCACCAGCACGTTGGGCTCGTCGCCAGGGGTGAGGATGTCGTGGTCGGAGATGTGGATCTGGAAGGCGGAGACGCCGGCCAGCGTCCCCGCCGGGGCCCGGATCTCCGCCGGGTAGTCGGGGACGGTCGCCAGGTCGTTCCCGAACAGGGCGCTCGAGATCGAGAAGCGGTCGCCCGTGAGCTGCATGCCGTCGCCGGAGTCCCCGGCGAACCGGATGACGACCTTCTCCAGCGCCTGGAGAGGATGCCCGTCGGTGCGTGTCATCTTCCCTCCGCGCTCAGTCTACGCGACCCGGCCCCCTTGGACGCGGCCCCGAGTAGCCACAATCTCTCCCGGGCAGGTGTCGATCCGGGCGTCGCCCGTTCGTGTAGGTGTCGAGGGGCCGGCACGGTGCCGGTGCGAGAGAGGAGAGGCGAGATGACGCAGTACCTGCTTTCGGTGTACGTCGACGAGAGCGCCGAGCCGCCCGCCGAGGAGATGGAGCAGGCGTACAAGGACGTCGACGCCCTGAACGAGAGGATCAAGGCCGAGGGAGCATGGGTGTTCGCCGGCGGGCTGCACCCGTCTTCCACCGCCACAGTGGTTCGGGCCCAGGGCGGCGACGTCCTCACCACCGACGGGCCCTTCGCCGAGGCCAAAGAGCACCTCGGCGGCTTCTGGATCATCGAGGCGCCCGACCTCGACGCCGCGCTGGCATGGGCGGCCAAGGCGACGGTCGCCTGCCGGGCGCCGGTCGAGGTGCGGCCGTTCCAGGACGACGCCGGCTGAGGCTGCCTGTCCCATGTCGGGCCGGTCGGAGATCGAGGAGGTCTTCCGCCAGGAGTCCGGGCGAGCCGTCGCGACCCTGATCCGCCTCTTCGGCGACATCGACATCGCCGAAGAGGCGGTCCAGGAGGCCTTCGTCGTGGCCCTCCAGCGGTGGCCGGCGAGCGGCCTGCCGCCGAGCCCGGCGGGCTGGATCATCACCACCGCCCGCAACCGTGCCATCGACCGGCTGCGGCGGGAGTCCTCCCGGGACGATCGCCACGGCCAGGCGGTGCTGCTCCACGGCGGCTACGAACCCGAAGAGGTGGGGCCGGTGCAAGACGACCGCCTACGACTGATCTTCACGTGCTGTCACCCGGCGTTGGCCCCCAACGCCCAGGTGGCCCTGACGCTGCGGCTCGTCGCCGGGCTGCAGACGCCCGAGATCGCCAGGGCCTTCCTGGTATCCGAGAGCACGATGGCGCAGCGGCTGGTGCGAGCCAAGAACAAGATCCGCGCCGCCAACATCCCCTACCGGGTTCCGGGCGACGCCGAGCTGCCCGACCGGCTGCGGCCGGTGCTGGCGGTGATCTACCTCGTCTTCAACGAGGGGTACGTGGCCACCGCAGGCGATGACCTCGTCCGCTCCGAGCTCTGCGCCGAGGCCATCCGCCTGGCGCGGCTCCTCGCCGAGCTCATGCCCGACGAGCCCGAGGTGCTCGGCCTTCTCGCCCTCCTCCTCCTCACCGAGTCACGCCGGCCGGCCCGTACCACCCCCGACGGGTCGATCGTCCTCCTGTCCGACCAGGACCGCTCGCGCTGGGACCAGGCGCTCGTCGCCGAGGGTCAGGCGCTCGTGCGAACCTGCCTCCGGCGCAACGCGCCCGGGCCGTACCAGATCCAGGCGGCGATCAGCGCCGTGCACTCCGATGCCGCCACCGCCGCCGAGACCGACTGGCGGCAGATCGTCCAGCTCTACGACCAGCTGCTCGCCTTCACGCCGACGCCGGTCGTGCTCCTCAACCGGGCCATCGCCGTCGCCGAGGTGGACGGGCCCGGACCGGCGCTCGCCATCGTCGACGACCTCCGGCTCGAGGACTACCACCTGTACCACGCCGCCCGAGCCGACCTCCTCCGCCGCCTGGGCCGGGACGACGAGGCGGTCGCCGCCTACGACGCCGCCCTCTCCCGCACGACCAACGCAGCCGAGCGACGGCTCCTCGAGAAGCGACGCCGCGGCCTCCGGCGGTAGGGCCCGAACGCGACGAGGATGGGGCCGGGAAGCCGGACACCCATCCTCGGAGCGCTCCCGGGCGGCGGGAACCCGAGAGTGCTCTAGGGCCCAGGGTGGCGGAACCCTGGTCCCTGCCGTCAGAACGATCGGCGCCGGCGTCCGGTTCCACGGGTTCCCGGCTAGCCGAGGACGTCGGGGAGCTCCTCCGCACCCGGAGGCGCCGGCGCCGGGCCGGCGGCGGTGGCCAGCAGGTCGAGGGCGGCGACGATGCCGCCGGCGATCTCCCCTCGGGCGAACTGTCGGGTCATCGTGCCCACGGCAAGGGCGCAGGTGGCGTCGTCGACCCGGGCCCGAGCCTCGGGGGCGGTGACCACCTCCACCCGACGCTGGTCGGGCGCAACGAGCAGGAGCACGGCCGGCCGGGAGTGCAGCCCGGCGTCGACGAACATGGCCTCGGCGTGGGCCCGAGGGTCGCCCTCGGTGTTGCCCAGGTAGACGCAGAACTGCATGCCGGTGCTGCGCTCGGCCTCGTCGACGGCCCGCTCCAGCAGCCGGCGCTGGCGGCGGGTCAGCGGGGCGGGAGCGTCACCACGAGCCACTGGCCCCTCCTCCTCCGAACCCGCCTCCACCGCCGCCTCTGAAGCCGCCGCCGCCGAAGCCGCCGCTCCGCGAGTGTCCGCCCCAGCCGCCCCAGCCCCCGCCGATGTAGGGCACGCCCCAGAACCCGCCGAACCAGCCGCGGCGGCGCAGGACCCTTCTCCGCCGCCCGAACAGGCCCAGGCCGAACAGGCCGAAGGGGATCAGGGCGAACAGCCACCACGGCGCCGACTCAGAGGGCTCCCGGGGCGGCGGCTCGGGCAGCGCTCCTCCTTCGGTGTCGCCGAGGGCGCCGCGTATGGCGGCCGTCCCCTGGCGCACCGCACCACCGACGTCACCCGCCCTCAAGAGAGGAGCGATCCGGTCACGCACGATGCGGCCGGCCTCCAGGTCGGTGAGGTCCCCCTCGAGACCGCGGCCGACCTCGATCCGCAACCGGCGGTCGTCGTAGGCGATCACCAGGACGACGCCGTTGTCCTTGCCCTCCTCACCAACCCCCCACTCCCGGGCCAGGTCGATGGAGTAGTCCTCGATGGAGGCGTCGTCGGTCGTGCGCACCACGGCGACGGCCACCTGGTTGCCCGACCGCCGCTGGTAGTCGACCAGCTCGGCGTTGACCGACTGCTCGACGTTGTCGGGAACGACGTCGGCGGCGTCGACGACGGGCGCCCGGAACGGCGGGATCGGGGGGGCGCCGCGCGCCGGCGCGGTCCTGGGGAGGAGGGCGACGGCGAGCGCCACGAGGGCCCCGGCCAGCCGCCGCCGGGGCGTCACCGGAGGGTCGTGGCGGTGTTGAGGTCGACGGTCGGGACGGTGCGGGACTCGGGGGTGGCGGTGAAGAGCGGCCTCTCGTCGAACCCGAAGATCCCGGCGACGATGTTGCGCGGGAAGGCGCGCACCCGCTTGTTGTAGGACGTGACCTGCCCGTTGTAGTCCCGGCGAGCCTGGGCGATGCGGTTCTCCGTCCCCTCCAGCTGGGTCTGCAGGTCGCGCACGTTCTCGCTGCTCCGCAGCTGGGGGAAGTTCTCGACGATGGCCAGGAGCCGGCCGATCCCGGCGTCGACCTGGCCGGCGGCGGCGATCTTCTCCTCGTCGGTACGCGCCCCGGCGTACGCCTGCCGGGCCCGGGCCAGCTCCCCGAAGACGGCCTGCTCCTGGTTGAGGATGCCCCGCACGGCAGCCACCAGGTTGGGGATGAGGTCGTTGCGTCGCTGCAGCTGGGTGTCGACATCGGCGAACGACCGGTCCGCCTCGGCCCGGCTGTCGACGAGCCCGTTGTAGGTGGCGATCAGGGGCAGCACCAGGAACAGGAACACCGCTCCCACGACCACGAGGGGGACGAGCCAACGAGGCCGCGAGCCGGCCATGCGCCCGAACCCGTTCACGGCCGTCACCGTAGCCCCGGTCGTGGCGGGCCCGGACGCAGACCGGGTCGTTCATGCGCTCCTGTCCACCGTGCGCCAGAACTCGTCGACCAAGGCGTTGAACTCGTCGGGGCGCTCCTGGAACGGCTGGTGCGCCTCCTCCCCGAGCACCACGAAACGAGCGCCGGGGATGCCCTCGGCGACGACCCGCCCAAGCTGCGGCGGGCGTGCTGTTCTATCGCGCCGACCAGCCATGGAGAACTGGGTAGCCGCTGGTCGGCGCTTCGGGCCGCAGGCCCGACCTGCGTAGATCAGCACGCTCCTACCGTCGCTCCAGGAGCCCGCGGACGTAGGCCGCCTGACCGGCGTGCTGGAGACTGTCGTCGGCGATGCTCACCAGGCGCACGCCGAGGGTGACCGGAGGGTCCCAACGCCGGTCGACGATGCGATCGAGGTCGGTGGG
>DATACM010000390.1:0-4269 GCA_036259055.1 Acidimicrobiales bacterium
CGACGAGCCCTTCGACTTCGGGCCCCATGGCGGCCACAGCACCGACGTCCACTTCACCGCTCCGGGGCGCATGCCCTGCGGGCTCTCGGTCGGCGTGGTGACGGCGGACGGGCGCCTGCACCTGGCCTTCCGCTACTGCCACCCCCAGTTCGCCGACGCCGCCGCCCGAGGCTTCGCCGACCGCTTCGTCGCCGAGCTCCGGCGGGTGGCGGCTCACTCGTCGGTCACATCCGTGCCAGCTGATCCGTCATAGGTCGTGAGGGATCTCCCCGCGGAACACGACAATGGACCGAGCAGACTGGCTGACCGAGCAGTTCGAGGCGAACCGACCGCGTCTGCGAGCCGTGGCGTACCGAATGCTCGGCTCCCGGGCCGAGGCGGACGACGCCCTGCAGGAGGCGTGGCTCAAGGTCGCCCGCGCCGACTCCGAGGCCCTCGAGAACGTGCAGGGATGGTTGACCACGGTCGTCGGGCGGGTGTGCCTGGACAGGCTGCGGTCGCGGCGCTCACGGCCCGAGGAACCCGCGGACGTGGACCTCGCACCACGAACGCTCCGAGTCGGTGACGAGGCCGATCCCGAGCACCAAGCACTGATCGCCGACTCGGTCGGGTCAGCGCTCCTCGTGGTGCTGGACTCGCTCGCACCCGCCGAGCGAGTCGCCTTCGTCCTGCACGACGTGTTCGCCGTCCCGTTCGACGACATCGGCGAGATCCTCGGGCGATCAGCGGACGCGGCGCGACAGCTGGCGAGTCGAGCCCGACGGCGCGTGCAGGGATCGCCCGCTACCGCCGAGGTCGACCTCGTGCGCCACCGCGAGGTCGTCGACGCGTTCCTCGCCGCGGCGCGCGGCGGGGACTTCCAGGCGCTGGTCGGGCTGCTCGACCCCGACGTCGTGCTGCGACCCGACGCGGCGGCGCTGCGCATGGGCGCCCTGAGACCGACCCGGGGCGCGGCCGAAGTGGCTGGCGCGCTGGCGGGTGGCGCTCGAGCAGCCCGGCTTGCTCTGGTGGACGGCGTCACCGCGCTCGTATGGGCTCCGGGCGGGCGGGTCCGAGGGGTGGTCGAGTTCACGATCGCCGATGGCCGGATCCTCGCGATCGACGTCGTCGGCGATCGCGAGCGCCTCGACCGCCTGGACATCGTGCTCGTGGGTGACTGATTCGGGCGTCGGGCCCGGTCACATCGCCCTCTTGCGATCCGTCATAGGGGTGACGGACTGCGAAGGAGGAGGAAGCGATGCACACCCCGATCCTTGTCACTGGCGGTACGGGCACTCTGGGGCGGCTCGTCGTCACTCGGCTACGGGAAGCCGGGCGGGACGTCCGGGTGCTCACCCGGCGTGATCACGAGGCCGCCGAGGGCATCGAGTTGGTGACCGGTGACCTGGCTACGGGGGAGGGGATCGAACTCGCCGTCCAGGGAACCGAGATCATCGTCCATTGCGCCGGCAGCACCAAGGGCGACGATGAAAAGGCGCGACACCTCGTGCAGGCCGCGTCGAGAGCCGGGGTGAGGCACGTCGTCTTCATCTCGGTCGTAGGGGCGGACAGGGTCCCCCTCGCCAGCGGCATCGACCGAGCCATGTTCGGCTACTTCGGCTCCAAGCTGGCCGCGGAGCAGACCGTGGCCGCCTCCGGCCTGCCCTGGACGACGCTGCGAGCCACCCAGTTCCACGACCTGATCTTGAAGACGGTCCAGTCCATGGCCCGGATGCCGGTGATCCCGGTCCCCACCGGGTTCCAGTTCCAGCCGGTCGACGCCGGGGAGGTGGCGGACCGGCTCGTGGAGCTTGCCCTTGGCCCGCCGTCGGGGCTGGTACCGGACATGGCGGGCCCGCGCGTGTACGGGATGGCCGAGCTGGTCCGGCAGTACCTGCGGGCCCGTGGCAAGCACCGGCCGATCGTGCCGGTCCGGGTTCCTGGCAAGGCCGCCGCCGCGTTCCGGGACGGCGCCAACCTGGCTCCCGACCGGGCTGTCGGCCGCCGGACCTGGGAGGACTTCCTCGCCGCGCGCGTCGGGAGCGGGGTCGACGCGCCGGCGCCGAACCGGACGCGGGCGAGCGTCTAGTCGCCCGAAGCCGCAGGCTCGCCCTCGTACGTCCAATCCGGCCGCTTGCGGCGGTGGCGTTCGTCATAGACGACGCGGCCATCGGAGATGTCGACGATCTTGGGGGCGATCAGGTCGTCCCGTGGCCTCGGGCAGTCGCCTTCGAGGTGGGCGGCGAACTCCTCGGGGAACTCCCGCAGGATGCTCGACACGACGAGCTGCTCCTCCACCGGCAGGTAGCAGCGGTTGGCGTCGGTCACGCGCGGCAGGCGGGCGCCGATCACCGCGATGTCCTCGTCGGTGCCGGCGCAGGCCTCGATGGCGGCGAGGCGGTCGGTGATCTCGCCCGTCCCCAGCTTGCACGCCGGGCACTGCCCGCACGACTCCACGTACAGGAAGCGCGAGTACTGGTGGGCGACCTCGACCATGCAGGCGGTCTCGTCGTAGACGGCAAAGCCGGCCGCCCCCATGCCACTCCCCACCGCCGCCAGCCCCTCGTAGCTCAGAGGAGCGTCGAGATGGTCGGCGGTGATGACGGCGTTGGCGACGCCCGAGAACACGGCCTTGACCCGGTGGCCCGGCCGGGGCCCGCCCCCCACCGTCTCCAGCGCCTGGCCCAACGGCGTGCCCAGCTCCACCTCGCCGACGCCCGGGTGGGCGACGTCGCCCACGACGGTGACGACCACGTTGCCCGGCGACTCGCGAGTACCCAACCCCCGGTGCCACTCGGCGCCCCGCATGAGGATGTGGGGCACGTTGCACAGCGTCTCCACGTTGTTCACCAGCGTCGGGTTGGAGAGGTGGGCGCCCCAGTGGCCGGGCTCGGCCTCGTGGGACTCCCATCCCGACTGGGGGGCGGTGGCGAAGAGGCCGTGCTCGAAGGGAGGAAAGAGCCGGGGGAGCGGGGCGTGGCCCTCGATCACCTCGAGCAGCGCCTTCTCCTCGCCGAACAGGTACTCGTCGGGACCGGGGACGATCGTGATGGGGACGTCGCCGGTCATCCCGGCTGCCTCCATCTCGTCCACCGCCCGGCTCAGGGCGTCGATCTCCGCCTCGAAGGTCGCCTTGACGCCGACGAACGCCTCCCGCGCCCCGACGGTGAGGGCGGCGACGGCCAGCCCCTCGACGAGCTGGTAGGGGTTGGCCCGTAGGAGCGCCCGGTCCTTGAAGGTCGCCGGCTCGCCTTCGGCCCCGTTGCACACTGCGTAGCGGTGCGTGCCGGGCTGGGCCAGCACGCCTGCCCACTTGCGCCCGGTGGAGAAGCCCCCGCCGCCCCGACCGCGCAGACCCGACGCGGCGATCTCCTCGATGGTGCGAGCGGGGCCCAGGTCACGGGCCAGGGACAAGGCCTCGCCGCCGCCGAGCAGCCGCCAGTCGTCGAGGCTGGCGACGGGTTGATCGGGAAGGAGGAACCGTTCGCTCAGCTCGAGCACTCCTCCACGTAGGCCAGGGCGGGGCCGACGAGGTCGTCGACCGGGCGGGTCGTGGGCAGGGTGAGATAGGCGCCGGACGGCTCCTCCATCTCCGCTGCCACCCTGCGGACGAGGTCGCCGTCGCGGTTGCCGGCCAGGTGGTCGCCCTCGTCGGCCTCCCGCTCGCAGCGCTCGACGGCGACGGAGACGGGCACGTCGCACACGATGACGGCGGCGAACGCACCGCTCTCGGCGGCCACGTCCTCGGCGGCCTTGACCTGGCTGCGGCGGGAGAAGGTGAGGCCGTCGAAGATCACGATCCGGCCCCTGCCCAGGTGGTAGCGGGCGGCGTCGAGCATCGCCGCGAAGGTGACGTCGCGCTCGGCCGCCGAGTAGTCGCACGGCGCGAACAGGGCGTGGCGGACCTTGTCCTTGTCGATGACCCGGGCGTCCGGGAGCCGGGTGGCAAGTGCCTGCGCCAGGCTGCTCTTGCCCGCACCCGGCAGCCCGGCGAGCACCACGACTCCCGGCCGCATGGCCCCAAGGCTAGGACGCCCGGCGGGCGGCGAGGGGCGCTCGGTACGGAGTCGCCGCGGGCGGCTGCCGGCGAGGTCCGCAGAACGAGCAGCCCCGCTGACCCCGTTCCGAAGCAGGCGGGCCGCATCTCTCTAGGATCGGGGCGTGCCGTTCGCCACCCTCTCGGGGATCAAACTCCACTACCTCGACTCCGGACGGGGTACCCCACCCGTCGTCCTGCTCCACGCCTTCCCGGTCAACGCCGGCATGTGGGACGAGCAGATCGCCGCGTTG
>DATACM010000391.1:0-17732 GCA_036259055.1 Acidimicrobiales bacterium
ACGGCGGCCGCCCGCACGCTCTCCGAGACGGCGATCGTCGTACTGAAGGTGTCGGTCGACGGCGACATCACCGTGTTCCAGTCGGGCGCCCTCGTCACGACGCTGCTCGGTCACCCCGCCCACGTGACGACGTAGAACGGCGAGGCGGTCAGGACGTTGGCGGTGAGAGGAGTGGTCGGACGCCGGCGAAGATCGCTTCGGCGATCTTGGCGTTCCCCTCCTCGTTCACGTGGGCGAAGTCCAAGTAGACCTCGCGGCCGGGCGGGTGGGGATCGAGGGAGGACAGGTCAGAAGACGTCACACCCTCGGAACGGAGCTTCGCCACGGTCGCCTGGAGCAAGGGGTAGCTCAGGCGGACCGCTTCCTTCACTCCGGGAAAGACGAGGTACTCGTTGTCGACGAGCGTCGCTTCGTAGTTCGTCAGGCTCGGCGCAGTGAAGAGGTTCGGTTGAAGGAAGTGAGCGAAGCGTGCTCCTTTCGCCGCCGAGAAGGCTGCCGCTTCCCGAAGTGCCTCTTCGTACACTCGAGCGGTCTCCTGAGCCAGCTGCTGAGCGACCGGCTGCTGCCCCACGTGGGAGGGCAGCTCGGGCGGCGGGGTCAGGAACTTCCGGACAAGGTAGGAGCGCTTCCGCAGCTGCGCGTTGAGCCTGTAGACGAGCTTGCCGAGGGGGCCCGAGCGCTCGTACGACCGGCGCTGTGACTGGTAGATCGTCCCTGAAGGGTTGTTCAGGTACACGCCTCCGTACGCCTCGTTGTCACCGTCGTAGAACACGACCAGGTCACCCGGCGCGATGTCGACGGTCTTGAGCCGTTGAAGCTGCTGTCGGGCGTTCGCCGAGTCGACTCCGTAGTTGACGACCCGGTAGGTGCCCGGGAACTCCCGCTCCAGGAGCCGCTGCAGAGAGCTGGCGGCGGTGAGGTCGTCAGGCACCTCGGCGTTGTAGATGGTCGAGCCTCCGAACAGGAGCACCGTCTGGCGGGGGCCGCGGGGTTGCCCCGTCGTGCGCCGTATGCCGTTGTCGACGTTGTAGAACCTGCCATGGAAGTCGTGAGGGACGAGGAAGTCGCTGCCCGCTGCGGTGTGGTACCCCCCCGGCTGCCGGTACTGCTCCCGCACGAAGCTCTCGGAGAAGTACGGGGAATGCTCATAGGGCGGCGGGCGGGTGAGCCGGTAGTCGAAGGCAGACCTGGGCCCGATGTCGGCAACGGCCCCGTACACCCGAGCCCCCACTTCGGCGAGAAGGACGGCGAAGAGCAGGCTCGCGACGACGAGGACGATGTTCGCCCAAGGTGTGCGGCGGCGGGGTTGGCCGGCGTCCGCTTCTGGCGTGACAGCGTCTTCTTGCTGTCTAGTCAAGTGCGAACGCGGACGAGTAGTCCTCGCTGAGCGACTCCTCCTGCTTCTCCTTCCTGAGGACGCAGTTCCCGATCACCAGGACATCCAGCTGCGTCCCCATGAAGCACCGGAACGCGTCGTCCGGCGTGCAGACGATCGGCTCCCCTCGGACGTTGAAACTGGTGTTGACGATGACGGGGCAACCGGTCAGCGCCTTGAAGGCGGAGAGCAAGGCATGGAACTTGGGATTCGAGTCGCGGTCGACGGTCTGGATGCGTGCCGAGTAGTCGACGTGGGTGACGGCCGGGATCTCGGAGCGGACGACGTTGAGGCGGTCGATGCCGAACCGAGAGTCCTCCTCGGCCGTCATCGGAACTCGCCGTGACTTCACGACGTCAGCCACCAGCGACATGTACGGGCTGTCAGCGTCGAGCTCGAACCACTCGGCGGCATCCTCCCGGAGCACCGCCGGCGCGAACGGTCGGAACCCCTCACGGAACTTCACTTTGAGGTTGAGCACGGACTGCATCGAAGGCGACCGGGCGTCGGCGAGGATCGAACGGGCGCCGAGGGCCCTGGGGCCGAACTCCATCCGCCCCTGGAACCACCCGACGGCAAGGCCGGCGGCGAGCGCATGAGCCGTCTCGTCGATCACGTCGTCGTCTCGGAGGACCTCGAAGCGGGCGCCTCTCGCCGCCAGCCGGTACTCGATCTCCCCTTGCTCGAACTCGGGGCCGAGCAACGCGCCCTGCATCTGGTCGCGGCCGGGATCGATGACCCTGGCGCCGCCCGCCACGTGGTAGTAGGCGGTGAGAGCGGCGCCGAGCGACCCGCCAGCGTCGCCGGCGGCGGGCTGCACCCACAGGCGGTCGAATCGCCCGTCCCGCAAGATCTTGCCGTTCGCCACACAGTTCAGGGCGACACCACCTGCCAGGCACAGGTTGCGGACGCCGGACTCGTCGGCGATGGCGCGCGTCATTCGGAGCATGATCTCGTCGGTGACGACCTGGACCGACGCCGCCAAGTCCATGTCGCGCTGCGTGAGTGGCGCGTCCGGAGATCGGGCCGGTCCGCCGAAGAGGCTGTCGAACCGCTCATTCGTCATTCGCAGCCCTGTGCAGTAGTCGAAGTACGAGAGGTCGAGGCGGAACGTGCCGTCGGGCTTGAGGTCGACGAGGTGGTCGAGGATCGTCTGGGCGTAACGAGGCTCGCCGTACGGCGCCAGACCCATCACCTTGTACTCCCCGGAGTTCACCTTGAACCCGGTGTAATACGTGAAGGCCGAGTAGAGAAGTCCGAGGGAGTGCGGGAAATGCATCTCCTTCAGCATCTCGAGCTTGTCGTTCCTTCCCAGCGCGACAGTGCCCGTCGCCCACTCACCCACACCGTCGACAGTCAGGATCACCGCTTCGTCGAACGGTGAGGGGAAGAAAGCGCTGGCGGCATGGCTCTGGTGGTGCTCGGCAAAGAGGAGGCGGTTCTTCCAGTCGAACTCGCCGTAGACGTTTCGCTCGATCTCCGATCTCAGTAGTCGCCGCTGGAACAGCTTCTCCTTGATCCACAAAGGGATGGCCATCTTGAAGGAGCGGAACCCTCGCGGCGCGAATGCGAGGTACGTCTCCAGCAACCGTTCGAACTTGAGGAACGGCTTCTCGTAGAAGACGATGTAGTCGAGATCCGACAGGCTCAACCGTCGTTCCTCGAGGCAGTAGGCCACGGCGTGCCGCGGGAAGCCGGCGTCATGCTTCTTCCGCGTGAAGCGCTCCTCCTGGGCGGCAGCGACGATCTCCCCGTCGGAGACGAGGGCAGCGGCACTGTCGTGGTAGAACGCGGAGATCCCGAGGATGTTCGTGGTGCTTCCCTTCATCGGTTGGCGAACCGAGGAGTTGGCGCTCCCTAGAAGAGCGTGTAGATGAAGGGGGCGATGGCGGAGCCCTTGGCCGCGATCAGCAGCCCTCCGATGACGACCATCATGAGGATGATGGGCAGCATCCAGAACTTCTTGCGAACTCGCATGAAGCTCCACAACTCGACGGCAAGTGAGCGCACAGACAGATACCTCTCAGAACTGGTTGGACATACCTGCTGGGTCGGTTCCCGGTTGCTCTCGTGGGATCCAGTACGTGGGCGCCGACCGGTCGAACCGTCGCTTCATGGCGTCTCGGCCGAAGATCCGCATCACGACCGCCATGGGCGTGAGCACTAGGAAGAACATCAAGCCCATCACCAACGGGTTGACGATGGAGTGCAAGAGCAGAGCGAACCGGGCCCAGACCCAATTGAGCGGACGCAGGACGACCGGCACGACCAGGGCCACGAGCAAGAAGAGGGCAGCGACACGGAGGGCCCATCCCCTTGCCGCCCCTCCTGAAAGCCAAGGAAGGAGGGCAACAACCGTAAAGACAAAAGCGAAGACGAACCCGAACGAGCGGTCAGAAGAAGTGCGAGTCTCCTCCTCCCGCGAGAGATCCTCGTGAAGTGATTGAGATGTCATCGCGTTGGCCCGCCAGCGCAGTGCCCCAGACAACCGATGATAGCCCCCGGGAACGGGGGGCGGCAACCAAGGGGGAGGGCGCGACCAGCGGCGTCGCTCCGACCCGCTGCTAACGTCACAGTAGCGTCCGACCTGCTGCTTCGGCTCGGCGCGGTCGCTCGGGAATGGACGGAAGAGGTGAGACGCGACATGAGGCGCTCCGGTCGGCAAAGTCGCGTCCTGGCTCGCCCCCGGCCGGCACGTCGTTGAAGGGGTCCAAGGACCTGGCCGCTGACCCGGCCTCCCCACCACCGTTGGCGCTCGAGGCGGTTCCGGAGCCTCGGTCGCTGAGCCTCAACTCCGTCGCTCGGTCGCTGTCGGACGGCGCCGGGTTCGTGTTCGGGCTGCTCGCCGGGGTCGTCACCGCCCGCTGGCTCGGGCCCGCCGGCAAGGGGCTGTTCTCCTCCCTGACGTTCGTCGCCGGCCTCGTCATGCAGGCGTGCTCGGTCGGCCTGGGTGACGCGGCTGCCGTCATGGTCGGGCAGAGGCGGGCGACGGTCCAGCGCGCCCTCTCCTCGACGTTCGCGGCGGGGATTGCCGCCGCCGCGGTGGGGGTGTTCCTACTTTGGGGCTTCGCCGCCGTCGCCTTCCAGGACGACTGGGCCGAAGCGCGCACGGCTGTGCTTCTCGCTTGCCTCGGGCTCCCGATCTCGCTCTCCGGCTACCTGCTGACGTTCGTGCTCACCGCTCAGGAGCGGATCGTCGCCAGCAGCGCGGCGATGGCGACGACGTCCGGCGTCACTACCCTGGCGCTGCTCGTGTTCACTGCCGTCCTCGAGCTCTCCGTCACCGGGGCCGTCTTGAGCACGGTGGTGGGAGCGGCCAGCGGCCTCGCCTTCGCCGCCCTGGCCCTCCGGCGATCGGGCCTCTCGCTGCGACCGCAGTGGAACTGGGAGTACCTCCGATCGGCGTTGCCTTTCGGCTTGTCGGTGGAAGCTTCGTACCTCGTGACCGTCATGTTTCTCCGCGTGGACCTGCTGCTCGTGTATTCCCTCGCCGGTCAGGCTCCGGCCGGTCAATACAGCGTCGCTCTGACCGTGGGCGGGCTCGTCGCCCTCGTTCCCATCGCGATCTCGAGTGCCAGCTTCCCCCGTCTCGCTCGGCTCGACGACACGGAGGCGAACGAGCTCACGGCCCAGGTGTTCCGTTTCGGGATGGCCGCGGCCATCGTGGGCGCGGCTGGCCTTGCGGTGGCCACGCCGATCGTCGTGCCCCTGCTGTTCGGGTCGGAGTTCACACCTGCCGTGGTCCCGTCGCTCATCCTCGCCGGCGGGGGACTGCTGTGGAGCGGCGAGTGGCTCCTGTGCCGCGCCTGGGCGGCGCGCGGCCGCCCCGGGTTGCTGGTGTGGTCGTTCGGGCTCACGCTCGTCACCATGTGCGGCGTGGACTATCTCCTGATCCCATCGTTCGGCATCGCCGGCGCCGCTCTGGGCTCGGTGATCGCGCCCGTCGTCGGACTGGTCGTCTGCCTCGCCACCTACGTCCGGTCGCCACGCTGGCCCTTGCCTCTGCGGCGCTTCGTGCCGGGCCCGTCCGATTTCCGAGGGTTGGTCGACCGCTTCGGTGCCCTCCTGCGTATCGCGAGGAAAAGAAGGGCCGGGAGCACCGTCGCGTGATCCCCGACCGAGGCCGACGAGCGGAACCTACTTGGTGACCGGAGCAGGAGGTCCATGACCGGCAAGCGAGGCGAGGTGGCGGCCGAGGAGCGGCTCGATCTCGACCCGAGCTCGCCGCTCTGGGGCGACCACCGAAGTCGGTACCACTTCGCGAGCGACTTCGCCGGCGGTCGCCGCGTCCTCGACATCGCCTGCGGGACCGGGTTGGGGTCGGAGATCCTCCTCCGGGCAGGGGCGACGGCCGTCGTCGGCATCGACATCTCCGCGACCGCGCTGGCCCAGGCAGGCCGCGCCGTTCCCGCAGGATGCTCTTTGGCGCGCGCCGACGGCACCGCCCTACCGCTGCGCGGTCACGCCTTTGGCCTGGTGACGTCGTTCGAGACGATCGAGCATCTCCAGGAGCCCGCACGCTTCCTGGCCGAGCTCCGCCGGGTGCTCACCCCGGGGGGCACCCTCGTGCTCTCCACCCCCAACGCGCTGTACACCAAACCGGTGGACGGCACGCCCGCCAACCCGTTCCACATCAAGGAGTTCACCCCTTCGGAGCTCAGCGATCTGCTGAGTCCCCACTTCGGGAACGTCCGCCTGCTGGGGCAACGCTGTGACGACCGGTATCGCGCCTGCCCGTTCTGGAACCTGTCGGAGATGCTCCCCCGGGACACGAGAGGCCGCCTCGAAGTGCTCGCGTGCAAGCTGGAGAGCCGCCTGCCGGAGAGAGCCCGAGAACGGGTTTCCCAGGCGCTCCACCACCGCCCGTTCTATCCCGGCGAGCTCGATTTCACCTTCACCGAGGCTGCGGTCGACGTAGGGCACGTCCTCCTGGCTGTGGCCGAGACATGACTCGCCCGCAGGCAGCCGAGCGCCCCCTCGTGACCGCCGTGGTCCCCGCCTACAACGCCGCGTCATTCGTGAGCGCGGCGGTCGAAAGCGTCCTCGCCCAGACGTACGAGCCCGTGGAGTGCGTCGTCGTCGACGACGGCTCCACCGATGCGACCAGCACGGTCGTGGCGGGTTTCGGTAGCAGAGTGAGGTGCATACGGAAGGCCAACGGCGGTGTGGCCAGCGCGCGCAACACGGGCCTCGCCGACGCCCGTGGGGAGTTCGTGGCCTTTCTTGACGCCGACGACACCTGGGTACCGCACAAGCTCGAGCGGCAGATGGAGCTGTTCAGGAGCGCACCGAGCACGGGCCTCGTCTACTCGGGGATCGCCGTGGTCGACGAGCACCTCCGTCCTGTCGGAACGATCGACCCGGCGCCCGTGGACGTGGCGTTGCGCAACACCCTCCTCCTCGAGCAACCGTTCGCCACGGGGGTTGGCAGCACCGGGGTGCTCCCCGCTCGAGTCCTCCGCGAGATCGGAGGGTTCGACGAGAGGTTGTCCACCAGCGCCGACTGCGACCTCGTCTGTCGCGTTGCCATCCGCTACCCGCTCGCTTGCTGCCCCGAACCGCTGGCCCACTACCGATCTCACCCGTCGCAGATGAGCCTCAATGTCGAGGTGTTCGAGCACGACATGCGCATCATCCTCCGCAAGCTCTTCTTCGAAATGGATCTACCGGTCGAGCTGGCGTCGCTGCGGCGTCGTGCGTACGCCAACATGTACTTCAACCTGGCCGCCGGCTACCTGCTCCAGGGCAAGCGTCGGAAGGGTGCCCGCTACCTGTGCGCGGCGGCCATCAACGAGCCGCGCCGTACGGGCAGCCTTCTCTGGCGGCGAGTGCGTTTCGGCCCCCGGCCCCGCCCCTTCGCAACTGCTTCGTCCAGCGCGTCCTAGCGCCGGATCTGTGTAGGAGGAGACGTTGAGAGAGTCGATGCTCGAGATCCTGGCGTGTCCCGATTGCCGCGCCAAGGTCCACCTCGTCGCGGGCACCGCCGATGGCTCCGGCGAGATAGCTGAGGGGGCGCTCGAGTGCGACGGGTGCAGCCGCCGGTACCTCATCAGAAACGGCATCCCTCGGATGCTGCCCTCCGATGCGGATGGCGCCCGGCCCGACGAAGCGGCGCGGACGGCAGCGCACTTCGCCAACGAGTTCACGGCTCCGGAGTTGGTGAAGGAGGACGCCGACATCAGCTCCGAGCGGGACGTCGAGTACTACTTCTACTCGCGGACCGGCGTCGATCCGGACGTCTACGAGCGGATGCCGGGAAGCCTCTATCGCTTCGACATCGCCGAGAGCGATGCCTACCGTCCCGACGACTCGTTCCTGAGGGGCAAGCGGGTGCTCGACGCGGGGTGCGGGCCCGGCCGGTTCACCGTCGTCGCCGCCCAGACCGCCGGTCACGCCGTCGGCCTCGACTTCGGCGACCACGTCGATCGCGCCGCCCAGCGGTGCCGTGAGTTCCCGAACACCGATTTCGTCCAGGGATCGGCCCTGCAACCCCCCTTCGCCCCCGGCACCTTCGACTACGTCTTCACCATCGGGGTCCTGCACCACACCCCGGATCCTCGCCTCGGCTGCGTACGTCTGGGAGAGCTGGTGGCCCCCGGCGGTGCCATGTCCGTGTGGGTGTACCCGCCGGAGTACTGGGGTGATCCCCTGCGTCGATACGTCAACCGGCGGCTTCATGCCCGTCTCAGCCGCTTGCCGCCTCAAGACGCGCTCGACATCTGCGCCCGCTGGCTCTACCCCCTTGGGCGCATCCAGACGGTGCTGGCGAGCCGGCGCTGGACGAAGGTTCTCGGCGCGCCGCTTTTCGTGCTGACCGTTCCTCGTCACCCCCGGCGGGAGGTGATGATCTCGACGATCTACGACCGCTTCTGTCCACCGATCATCAGCACGCACAACTATGAAGAGGTTGCGGAGTGGCTCCGGGATGCCGGGTTCAACCGTCTGCGTCGCTTGCCCGTGCCGACGGCGTGGTTCGCCGAGAAGCGGGACGAGCGCAGCGACGACCTCGTCCCGGCGTCGCCGTGACGTCGGGCACGAGCTCGCCTGTCGGCCCCAGCGGCCGACTGCTCATGTTCACGCCTGGTCACCGGGAGCCGGGCGGCGCGGCTCGCCGGTCGCGCCTTCTCGCATCGGCTCTGGCGGCCCGCGGTTGGGACGTGAGGGTCGTCACCCGCGCCGGCACTCTCTTCCGACCGGCCGTGACCCGCTCCTCCAACCTCACCGTCATCGAGATCCCGGGGTTCCGTTCTCGCCGCCTCGGCGCGGTCCTGTTCCTGACCGGCGCCATACCCCTCGGACTTCTGTGGGGGACCAGGGCCCGGGCCTTGATCGCCATACAGCTGGCGTCTCCTTCGACCGCAGCCGCCCTGTGCTCGATCGGCCTGCGCCGGCCCTACATCGCCCTGGCCACGACCAGCGGTCGGCTGAGCGAGACGGCTTACGTCACGAACCAGCGGTTCGCCGGTGTGCGGAGGTGGCTGCTTGGCCGAGCTGCCTTCGTCGGCGCGCAGACGGACGCCGTGGCGAGCGAGCTCGCGCAGCTGGTCGACGAAGAACGGGTCGTCGTCGTCCCGAACCCCGTCGAGCGCGTGGTCCCGCCGCCACTTTCAGGAGCGCCGCGGGCGCTCTACACCGGTCGCCTCTCCGAGGAGAAGGACCTCGTCCGCCTCCTCGAAGCGTGGCGCGTCATCGCCGCGGAGAACTCCGGCGCCCTGTTGACCCTGGCGGGAAGCGGCGGCGGCTACCGATCGGTGGAGGACGAGCTCCACCGTCTCGTCTCGAGCGACCCCGTGCTCACGGCGAGCGTCAGGTTCACCGGATGGGTCGCCGATGTCCGCCCGCTCTTGGCAGAGTCCGACCTCTACGTGTTCCCGAGCCTCAGCGAGGGGATGTCGAACGCGCTCCTCGAAGCCTGCGCGTGGCATCGAGTCGTCGTCGCCTCCGACATACCCTCGAACTGCGCCCTGCTGGGCGATGACTACCCCTTGCTCTTCAAAGCCGGCGACACCGTGAGCCTCGTCGAGACCGTGCAACGGGCCCTCAACGACGAGGAGGCGCGGGTGCAGGCCCTCGCCTGCCTGGCGACGCGGATCGGCCCGTACTTTGTCGACGGCGTCGTGACGAGGCTCGAAGAGCTCCTCGCCCTGGCGGGGTCTTCCTCGCGCTCTGGGGGTCGCAACTGACGTAGACGTTCGCCCGGCGGGACCCTCAGGGGGCGCCGGGGCGGAACCCTCAGTTCGTCTTCTTGCGCCCGATGACGACGTAGAACCCGCCCTCCCGGTCGTCCACCGCCATCTTCAACTGGACGAGCAGACGACCGAGCGGCCAGCCACGAGAATGGCGCCCGAAGAGGTTCTCTGCCGCCGAGAACTTCTTGAACGGCTGACACTTCGGAATGCTGTTCAAGAACTCGAGCCCGCACCTGTCGAACCACCGGAGTGCCTCGCCGAAGGTGTGCTGCGACTCGTGAGGGTGCTTGTACTGGTCCATGTACCACGCCCTCCGCCGAGCCTCGTTGAGATCCGCCTTCCGAAGCCGTGGGTCGAGGGACGTGAACCGGCCACTGCTCAGGCTGAAGACCGCGCGTCGCAGGTTGGTCTTCACGCGGCCGAAGCGATTGTAAAGACCGACCATGATGACGCCGCCTTCCTTCAGCAGCGTCGAGATCGAACGAAGACCCCCGAACGGGTCGGCCGTGTGGTGCAGGACGCCGTTGCAGATGACGACGTCGAAGGTCCCTGGCTTGAAGATCGGTCGGAACAGGTTCATCTGGACGAACCCGACGTTGTCGATGGCGTTCGCCGTCGCGAACCGTTGCCCGAGCTGCAGTGAATTGATGCAGATGTCGGCACCGAAGACGGTGCGGTCAGGCCTCAGGGCCAGGAAGTTCGACAGCTGTCCTGTCCCACAACCCACCTCGAGAACCTTGGCGCCGGGGCGGATCTGGTTGTCGAGGAGCTGGGCCAACACACCGCGCCGGGCCTTGTCGCGGAGCGTCCAGCGGGAGTCCAGGTCCTCGTAATTGGGGAACGGGTTCTCCTCGTAGAACGCCTTGACTCGATCGGTGACGTCGGCCGCCGGGTCACCCTCGTCGACGAAGAGGAGGGGGATCCCGCCCTCGATCGGGAACGACCTCCGGCACCCGGTGCAAGCGAGGGCAGCCCCGTCCACTTCGAGGTCGCTGCCGCAGGCAGGGCAGGCGAAGAGGGTCGTGTCACGGAAGACGACGGCGCGAGGAGAGGTCGTCGTCATGAGCGTGCCTGCGGCTGCGGTCGCGGCGGCGTCCAATCGGTCATCTCCCACCATGCCCTTTCAGCTGACGAGTGACCACAAGGTAGTTCTCACCGGGCGGGCACCGGTGACCGACGGGCTCCTGAGGTCGACGACTCGGCGCCCGCTGGAACGTGCGCCCTCGGCAGGATTCGAACCTGCGCACCCGGCTCCGGAGGCCGGCGCTCTATCCCCTGAGCTACGAGGGCGGTGAGCTGCGGGACGGCCCCCCAGTCTAGGTCGTGTTGACGGGGACCTCCCGCCCTCTCGTCGTAGGATCGAACCCGTGTCGCGTGCCGTGAGGGTGCTGGTGGTCGACGACGACCCGGTGATCCTCGAGCTCCTGCGGATCAACTTCGAGATCGAGGGCTACGAGGTCCTTGCCGCCACCGACGGCGAGCAGGGGCTGGCCAAGGCCCGCGAGGAGGAGCCCGACGTCGTGCTCTGCGACATCATGATGCCCCGCCTCGACGGGATCGAGGTCGTCACCCAGCTGCGCGGCGACCCGCGTACCGCCCACCTGCCCATCGTCCTCCTCTCGGCCAAGGCCCAGAAGGTCGAGGTCGACCGCGGCCTGTCGGTCGGGGCTGACGACTACGTCACCAAGCCGTTCGACCCGCTCGAGCTCCTCGACCGGGTCAACACCGTGCTGGCCAAGACGCGCCGGTAGCAGGGCCTTCGGCAGATGATCCGGGACACCCTCGCCGAGTCGGTGCGCGCCACCCTCGTGGCGCTCGGGGTGGAGCCGGTGCCCGACGTCGTCCACCTCGAGCGCCCCGCCCGGCCCGAGCACGGCGACTGGTCGACCAACGTGGCGCTGGCCTTGGCCAAGGTCGCCCGGCGCAACCCGCGCGAGCTGGCGACGGCGATCTGCGAGCACCTGCGGGCCGACCTACCACCGCACGTGGTGGCGGTGGAGGTGGCGGGGCCCGGGTTCGTCAACTTCCGGCTGGACGACGGTTGGCTCCACGAGGTCCTCGCCCAGGTCGTCGACGAGGGGGTGGACGGCTACGCACGCCACCGCGTCGGCGGCGGCGAGCGGGTGAACGTGGAGTTCGTCTCGGCCAACCCCACTGGTCCGCTGCACGTTGGCGCCGGGCGCTGGGCGGCCTACGGCGACTCGCTCTGCCGCCTGCTCGAGCGCTGCGGTTGGGCCGTGCACCGGGAGTACTACGTCAACGACCGCGGGACCCAGATGACCCTCTTCGTCGAGTCGCTGGCCGCCCGGAAGGCGGGCCGCCCGGTGCCCGCGGGCGGCTACCAGGGGGCGTACGTCGCCGACTGGGCCGCGGAGATGCCGGACGACGCCGACGTGGCGGTGTGGGGCTACGAGCGGGTGACCCGGGACCTGGCCGACACGCTGGCCGCGCTGGGGGTCCGCTTCGACACCTGGTTCAGCGAGCGGTCGATGGTGTCGTCCGGCGCCCTCGAGGCCACCCTCGCCGACCTGGGGGCCGCCGGAGCGCTGTACCAGGCCGACGGGGCGACGTGGTTCCGTGCCACCGCCCACGGCGACCGTCAGGACCATGTCCTCGTCAAGTCCGACGGCGAGCCGACCTACCTCTTGTCCGACATCGCCTACCACCGGGACAAGTTCGACCGGGGCTTCGACCACCTCGTCGACATCTGGGGAGCCGACCACCACGGCCACGTGGCCCGGGTGAAAGCGGGGATCGCCGCCCTCGGCCACGACCCCGCCCACCTGGAGATCATCCTCGGCCAGCTGGTCACGCTGGAGCGCGGTGGCGAGGTGGTGCGCATGGGCCGGCGCAGCGGCGAGTTCGTGGAGCTGGCCGAGGTGCTGGAAGAGGTCGGGCCGGACGTGGCGAGGCTGATCTTTCTCCTCCAGTCGGTCGACACCCGCCAGACCTTCGACATCGACGTGGTGCGCCGGCAGTCGATGGAGAACCCCGTCTACTACGTGCAGTACGCCCACGCCCGCATCGCCTCCATCGGGCGGGTGGCCGCCGAGCGGGGCGTCGACCGCCGCCCGCTGGCGGAGACCGACGTCTCGATCCTCGTCCACTCCCGGGAGCTCGACCTCCTCCGCGGCCTGGCCGAGCTGCCCGACGTCGTCCTCTCGGCGTGCCTCACACGCGGCCCTCACAAGCTCACGACGTGGGTGCTCGACCTCGCCGGCCGGTTCCACGGCTTCTACCACGACTGCTCGGTTCTGGGCCCCGACAACGACCCGCAGGTCACCCAGGCCCGGCTCTGGCTGGTCGAGGCCACCCGTGTCGGCCTGGCCGTCGCCATGGACCTCCTCGGGGTCAGCGCCCCCGAGTCGATGTGACTGGGGCAATGTGAGCACTGCGCTCCCCTCCGAGCTGCTCCCGCTCACCGCGCGGGTCGACGGCGGTGGGCGCCTGTCGGTGGGCGGGCTCGACGTCTGTGCGCTGGCCGATGAGCACGGCACGCCGTTGTTCGTCTACGACGAGGAGCACCTCCGGGCCCGGTGCCGGGAGGCGGTGACGGCCTTCGGCCCGGGCGTCGCCTACGCCAGCAAGGCCTTCCTCTGCACGGCCATGGCCCGGCTGGCGTTCGAGGAGGGCATGCACCTCGACGTGGCCACCGGAGGCGAGCTGCACGTGGCGCTGGCTGCCGGCGTCCCCCCGTCACACCTGAAGCTGCACGGCAACAACAAGTCGCTCGACGAGCTGCGCGCGGCGCGCCAGCTCGGGATCCGCCTCGTCGTCGACTCCACCGACGAGCTCGACCGCCTCGACCGTCTGCACCAGGAGGACGGCCTCGTCGCATCGGCTCTGGTGCGGGTGACGCCGGGTGTGGAGGCCCACACCCACGAGTACGTCATGACCGGTCAGGTGGACTCGAAGTTCGGCTTCGGCCTGGCCAGCGGCGACGCCGCCCGGGCGGTCGAGCGGGTCGCCACCTCGCCGGCGACCGAGCTCGTCGGTCTCCACGCCCACATCGGCAGCCAGATCTTCCTCGCCCGGTCGTTCGAGAAGGCGGTCGAGGTGATGGCCGACTTCGTGCGGCCGCTCGGCGTGGCCGAGCTGTGCATGGGCGGCGGTCTCGGCGTGGCTTACGTGGAAGGGGAGGAGGCGCCCTCCATCACCGAGTGGGCGACCGTGCTGCACGACGCCTGCCGGGCGGCGGGCATCACCGCCCACGTCACCGCCGAGCCGGGAAGGGCCATCGCTGCCGCCGCCGGCGTCACCCTCTACCGGGTCGGGACGGTCAAGGACATCCCGGGCGTGCGCACCTATGTCTCCGTCGACGGGGGCATGAGCGACAACCCCAGGCCGGTGCTCTACGGCAGCGGCTACGAGGCCTTTCTGCCCCGGGCGACGACCGCCGAGCGGCCCCGGGTCGTCACCGTCGTCGGCAAGCACTGCGAGTCGGGCGACGTGATCGTGCGCGACGCCCGCGTCCCCGTCGACCTGGCCGTCGGGGACGTGCTGTGCACCCCGGTCACCGGCGCCTACGGCCACTCGATGGCGTCGAACTACAACAAGGTGCCCCGCCCTGCCGTGCTCTTCGTCACGGGCGGCCGGGCGCGCGTCGTCGTGCGCCGGGAGACGCTCGACGACCTGCTACGACTCGACGAGTAACGGAGGGTCGACCAGCCGGATCACCCGGGCGGCGTCGAGCAGCACCGAGGGAAGGACCTCCTCGAGGTGGAGGCGGGCGACGCTGATGGGATCGGCCGCGGGGAAGCGAGGTTGGCCCTCTCCGAACGACAGATCGAAGGGGAGGGCGCCGCGATCGGCGGCCGCGCCCACCACGTCGGCGCCGAGCTGGTGGACCAGGTCGGTGACGACGTCCGCCGCTTCGGCGCGGCACCGGCAGGCCAGCAGCCGGCGGGTGGCGACGTAGGCGGCCCGCACGGCGTCGGCCGACGTGGGCGTGCGGGCGGGGAGGAGCCCCTCCTTCTCGCTCCCGCCGCGGTGTTCGGCCTCGAGCTCCGCCGGCGACTTGATCTCGGCTCGCACCAGTCGCCATTGCGGGAGGTCCAGCCGCCCGACGGCCTGTCGCCATCCTGACAGGGCGGTGACCAGGGCCGCCTCCGGGCTGGTCGCGGGCACGACGAGCTGGACGGCGTACCGATCGAGCGACCACAGGCCGCTGGCGCTCTGGTCGCACAGCAGCTCGAGCAGCCGTTCCAGCTGGCCGACCTCGATCGTGCCGGCGCCCTTCTCGAGCTCGGCCTCGACGAGCACCACCCACTCGTCGGTACACGTCGTCTGAGGAAGAGGTGCGCTCGGCCCCCTTTGAGCGGCTGCCGGGCCGTGCGGGCGCCCGACGAGGGGCAGGTCTCGCCTTTCCCGCTCGTCGTGCTCGCTCACGACGACCCTCCGACCGTGAGGGCGATCCCGCAGGTGGCGAGGGCCACGTGTGGGTCGAAGATCGTGGCGCCGCCGTCTTCGCCCGGCGGCGCCGGTTACCGCCCCCCCCGGTGGCGCCGGCGGTGTCGTGCGAGACCGTCGGCGTCGCTCCCAGGTACCTGAACCGTCCTCGGCAAGGCCATCCCCGCGGCCAAGCAGACGGCGATGCCGGCGAGCAGCGCGAAGTCGCCGACGCTGACCACCGCGCCCAGGGGGCGGACGGGGACCACGTCGCCCAGCCAGTCGACCGGTGTCGGTCGTCCGGCGGGGACGTGCTTGAACAGGTGACCGTCGGTGACGTCCTCGGCCGACGAGAAGCCCGCCCGCTCCATGGCCGCGGCGGAGACGGGCATGCCCCGATGGGGGACCATGGCCACGCCGTTGAGCAAACAACCGAGCGCCACCAGGCCCACGCCCAATCGGAGAGCGGCCTGGCGGCGCCCAAGGTTGAGGACGAGCCAGGTCCCGACCAGTGTGTAGCTGAGGGCGATCAGGGAGAACCGGCGGGACGTAGGGACCAGCCCGGCCCCCGCCTGCACGGCGAGGGCCAGGCCTGCGAGTCCGGGCGCCCGGAGCCGCAACTGCCCCAGGCGCCCGAGCCGCCCGCCCCGGGCGTAGCCGGCGGCCAGGCCGACGGCCACTGCGATCGCGAACAGGGTCACGGCGTCGGGCGGCCGGGCCGGCCGGACGCCTCTATGCCGCTGGCGGTGTCAACGGTCATCTGGCATCTCCTGCTCCAAGCGATGCAGAGAGATCCCCCTGTTACGGGCGGGATTCATCCAATTGCTGGCATTCGGCCGGGCGGAGCGGCGCGCTACACGCCCTGGTAGTAGGGCGCTCCGGCGGCGGCCCACAGAGCGCTGAGGACGGCCACAGGGGCGAGGGCCCGGACGAGTCGACGGATCGAGAGGCGCTTCATGCCGGTCGGTCTCCTTTTCAGGTTGGCGGACGCTGATAGACAGCCGCCCCGTCCCAAAAATCCATCCAAATCCTGGAAAGCCATGGCTTGCGCCCGCAGAGCGACCGGTTACGCTGAGCGGCGTGGGCGCGAGCGGGGTGCCGACGCCGACCGACGCTTCCGACGTCAGCGCGCTCGTCCGGGCCGCGGCCAGCGGCGAGCAGGACGCCTGGGACGCGCTGGTCGACCGCTTCGGCGAGCTGATCTGGGCCGTCGCCCGGGGGCTGGGCCTGTCCCAAGCGGATGCTGCCGATGTCAGCCAGACGACGTGGCTGCGGCTCGCCGAGCACGTCGGCCGGCTCCGCGAGCCGGACCGTGTCGGAGCCTGGCTCGCCACCACCGCCCGCAACGAGGCCCTCCGCACGCTCAAGCGGGCCGCCCGTCAGGTCCCGACCGGCTGGGAGGTGGACCCCGCCCGCAATCGGGGGTACGACGAGCCCCCGCCCGACCATCGGCTCCTCGAGGACGAGCGCAACGCCGCCCTCTGGCAGGCCTTCGACGGCCTCTCCGGGCCGTGCAAGGTCCTCCTGCGCTATCTCATCGTGGAGCCTCCACCGAGCTACGCCGAGGTGAGCGCCGTGCTTGACATCCCGACGGGCACCATCGGTCCCCGCAGGAACCGATGTCTCGACCACCTCCGGCGCAGCTCGGCGGTGTGTGGCCCCCAGGGGGCGCTGGCACCATGAGCAGCGATGGCGCCGTCGACTACGACGAGCTCCTCAGCCGGTTGAAGGTGCTCGCCGCCGCCCTCGACCGCCTCCCTCGGGGGGTCGTCGAGGCGGCTCGGGCGAGCTTCTCGTGGAAGTCGATCGACGCCGAGCTGGCGGAGCTGGTGTACGACTCGGTCGTTGACGAGGAGCTGGTCGGGGCCCGTGGCGGCGGTGCCCGCCAGCTCACGTTCGAGGCGCCCGACGTGACGATCGAGCTGGAGGTGACGCCTGGGTCCGGGCGCATCATCGGCCAGCTGGTCCCGCCCACGGACGCCGACGTCGAAATCCGCCATCCCGAGGGGTCGCTCACCGTCCGGTCCGACCGTTTGGGCCACTTCCGGGTCGACGGCGTGCCCCCGGGACCCATCAGCGTGCGTTGTCTCAGTGGCGGAGCGGCGGGCCGAGCGGCCCACACCGACTGGGTCGTGCTCTAGCGCAGGCTGCGGCGCCGACGTGTCGGTGCTGGCGCCCAGCCGCCTGGCCTTGGCCCAGGACGCCCTCGCCCTGGCTCAGGCCGAGCCCGATCGGGCCCGCCGGCTGGCGTCGACGGCGCTCGCCGGCACCCAGCCGGCCGAGGACCCCGAGGTGGCGGTGGTGGCCGAGTGGGCGCTCGGTGTGGCGGCGTGGACCAGAGAGGACCTGGCGGAGGCCCGCCGTCACCTGGTGCGGGCCGTCGAGCTCGCCGACGCCTCGGGGCTCAGGACGCGGGCCGCCGAGGCGCGCACGAGCCTTCTCCTGGTGCTCGCCTCCCTCGGCGAGCTCCCCGAGGCGCTGCGGCAAGCCGACCTGGCCGCCGGTGTGCTGTCCGGCGCCGCCGCCGCCCGCCTGACCGGCCAGCGGGCGATCGTGCTGCACCGCCTCGGCCGGCACGACGAAGCCCTCGTGGGCTACCGGCGGGCGCTCGCGGGCATGCGCCGCTGGGGCGATCGGGACCGCGAGGCCCGGCTGCTCTCCAACCGAGGAGTGCTGCACGCCCATCGGGGCGACTACCGGGCGGCCACCGCCGACCTGCTCGCCGCCGAACGCCTACACGTCGAGCTCGGGCACGAGCTCAGCGCCGCCGAGGTCCGGCA
>DATACM010000392.1:0-1576 GCA_036259055.1 Acidimicrobiales bacterium
GGTGGACGCGCTGCTGGTCGTGCTGGGGGTCATCCTGATCCTCGTCGGCCTGGTCGACATGTTCCTGGCCGTGCTCCACCACGACGCGGTGAGCTTCCTGACGCCGGTGCTCTACCGCTGGACCTGGGTCGGTACCCGAACGCTCACCCGGCCGCTGCCATTCCGGCTGTCGACGGTGCTCCGGGCCCTCGCCGCCCCCTGGATGGTCCTGCTCACGCTGCTGGTGTGGCTCGGCACCCAGGCCGTCGGGTTCGCCCTCGTCTACTACCCGGGGGTCAAGGCGGACGGCCTCTTCCTCGCCGACGGCGTGCGCCGGTCCTTCGGCACCGCCTTCACCTTCTCCACCGCGACCCTTGCCAGTCTCGGGCTCGGCTCCGTCTCGCCTCGCACTCTCGCCTACCAGGCGATCTCGGCTGGTGAGACCCTCATCGGCCTGCTGATCATCACCTTCACGATCAGCTACATCCTCAACGTCTACAACGTGCTGCAGAGCCAGAACGCCGTGGCCGCCGCGCTCCATCACCAGGCCGAGGACGGGTCCGATCCGCGCACGATCCTGGCGCCCCACTTCGTCGACGGCCGCCCCGAGGGCCTGTCGACCCACCTGCGCGAGTTCCACCGCAGCCTCGTCGACCAGGCCGAGGGACTGCGGCGCTACCCGATCGTGTACTACTTCAAGAGCGGGCGGGCCTACCGGTCGATCCCCTACGTCTTCCACATGATGGGAGGGGTGGTCGCCGCCCTCCGATGGGGCCTCCCGACCAGCCATCCCGCCGCCCGCGACCCCTGGCTACCGTCGCTCGCCACCGGCTACACCGACGTGATGCGCGAAGTCGAGCACCATTTCGTCCCCCGGGTGCCGCGGGGCGACCAGGACCCCGTGCCGTTCGACCGCTTCAAGGCCGCCCTCGCCGGCGATGCCGAGGGCGATGAGCGGCTGGCCGAGTTCCTCGAGCTCGACCGCTTCATGCGCGACCTCGCCGAGATCGACGACGGCCCCGATCCCCACGAGGCGTACCGCCGGTACTGCGAGTGGCTTCCCTTCGCCACCGAGAGCGCCGCCTTCGTCTCGCGCATGGCCGACGACCTCGGCACCGACATGGGGCGCCTGACCGCCGAGCCCGAGAGCGGAAACTTCTAGCCCTCACCCGGGATGGTGGACGCCGAACGCCCGCCGTAGGGCGTCGCTCACCTCGCCCAGCGTCGCTCCCCGGCGGAGGGCCTCGCCCATGGGCTCGAGCAGGTTGGCCGTGCCCCGGGCGGCCGCCTCGACGTCGGCCAGGGCGGCGGCGACGGCGGCGCCGTCGCGGCTCTCCCGCCATGCCGCCAGCTGGGCCGCCCGGTGGTCGGCGAGCGAAGGGTCGACAGGGAACGGCTCGGGGACGCCCCCCGCGTCGTCGCCGTGGGCGAAGCGGTTGACGCCCACGACGACCCGCTGTCCGTCCTCGACGGCCCGGGCGTGCGCATAGGCGGCCGCCTCGATCTCCGCCTGCTGGTAGCCGGCGTCGATGGCGGCCACCGCCCCGCCCAGGGCGTCGATGGCGGCGAGATGGCGCCACGCCTCGGCCTCGACCGC
>DATACM010000393.1:0-5094 GCA_036259055.1 Acidimicrobiales bacterium
GCGCACCCCGAGGATGCGCAGGGCCTCGAACTCGCTGTAGCGCCCGACGCCGGCGAAGGCGATGCGGTCGTAGATCTCGCTCACCTTGTGGAGCGTGCGCGACGGGTTCTCGGCGCAGATGAGGATGCCGTCGTCGTAGGAGAGGGCGACGAGGCTGCGGCCCTGGGCGATGCCCTTCCGGGCGTAGTCGGCCCGGTCCTTCATCACCTGCTCGGGGGCGACGTAGTACGGCATGGTCATGCCCGCCCACCTCCTTCGATCTTGCGGGCGATGAGGGCGCCGAACCGCTCGGACACCTCGTCCTCTTTCACCCGCTCGAAGCCGGCGCCGGTGATGGTGGCAACCGTCGGGTAGATGCCGCGCACGACGTCGGGACCGCCGGTAGCCGAGTCCTCGTCGGCCGCCTCGTAGAGGGCCTCGATGGAGAGCTCGATGGCGGCGGCCCGGTCGAGCCCGTCCCGGTACCCGAGCTTGATCGTGGTGCGGGCGTCGCGTCCCCCCGACCCGGTGGCGTGGAAGTCGTCCTCCTCGTAGCGCCCGCCGGTGAGGTCGTACTTGAAGATGCGCCCCGCTCTCCGGCGCAGGTCGTAGCCGGCGAAGATGGGCACGACGGCCAGGCCCTCCATGGCCATGGGCAGGTTGGCCCGGATCATCTGGCTGAGCTTGTTGGCCTTGCCCTCCAGGCTGAGGGTGGTGCCCTCGACCTTCTCGTAGTGCTCGAGCTCGGTCTGGAAGAGGCGCACCATCTCGGTCGCCGGCCCTGCCGCCCCGGCGATGGAGACGCCCGAGTGGCGGTCGGCCGGGAACACCTTCTCGATGGCCCGGTGGGCGATGCTGTAGCCCTCGGTGGCCCGGCGGTCGCCGGCCATCACCACCCCGTCGGCGTAGCGGAGGGCGACGATGGTGGTGCCGTGGGCGGCGGTGACGGCCTGGCGGCCGAGCGCCGGCGAGAAGCCTGGCCGCGCCCGGCGGAGGAGGTCGGAGAAGCTGGGCCCCGGGTCGTCCCCGGGAGGGAAGAGCGGGATGGTCATCGCCCGAGGAGGCTAGCGGGCCCCCGAATCCGGGTAGGCATGGAACAGACCGGACTTCGGGACGAGGGAGGCCACCATGAGCACGGCGCCCGCAGGAGCCGTCTGCGAGAAGTGCGGCGGCGAGGTCAGCACCAACGAGGAGGGCCGGATCACCTGCACCGGGTGCAACCTGGCCACCGACAACTGCACCTGCGGCGAACAGACGTCCTAGCCTTCAGCCCCTCTCCCCCGCCAGCCGCACCCGCTTCAGCTCCTCTACCCGCCGCCGGATGAGCGGCTCCAGCGGCGGTTCGTACGACTCCACGTATCTGGCCGCCTCTCGCAGTCGGACGGCGTCATCCTCGAAGTCGCCCAGCGCGTTGTTGCAGGTGAAGCACAGGAGGCCGCGAACCCGCCCGGTCTCATGGTCGTGGTCGACGTGGAGTGCGCTCCCTGCTCGCGGTGGACGGTGGCAGAGCGCACACACGGCATTCTGTGCCTGAAGCATCGACTCGTCTTCCTCGATTGTCAGGCCGAACCGACGCTTGAGGTAGCTCTTGCGATCCGAGATTCGCTTCCGACCAGAGGCTCGATAGGCAGCTGCATGCGCAGCAACTCTCTCGGGATTGGCCTGCTGCCAGCGCCGCGCCCGATCACGGTTGGGCTGCGGATTCGCATGGCGCTTCGCCGCCTGGTACGCCAGGTTGCACTGCTTGCAGTCGTTGCGGTGACCGTCCCGCATCCCAGCCATCCGGTAGAACTCGAAAAGCGGCTTCATCTCGCCGCACTTGACGCACCGCTTCATGTTGGAAGTATAGCGAACGAGCGTTCGCCTGTCAATACTTCCTATTGAGTGTAACTATTGACCGCCCTTCTGGATATATGACCTAACGAACTCCTCAGCGTTGTCCTCTAGCACTTCGTCGATTTCATCCAATAACTCGTCGAGATCGGCCTTCAATTTCTCGCCCTGCTTGGTCGGGGCGGGGAGCTCTTCGACGACCTCTTCGGTTCGGCCGGGCGTCTGCCGCCGCTTCTGCTCTCGTTCTGTCATGGGTCCAGCCTCCTAGGAAGACCCCAGCGCCTCGAGCAGCTCGCTCGGGGTCGCACACCTGTCCAACAACGTATCGACGTGGGCTGCGGTTCCTCTCAGCGGCTCCATCATGGGAACCCGGCGGAGCGGGTCGACGCCGAGGTCGAACACGAGCGAGTCCCAGTTGGCGGCGGCGACCGACGACGCCCACCGCTGCAGGCAGCGGCCCCTGAAGTAGGCCCGGGTGCTCTTCGGCGGCTCGGTCACCGCCGCCACCACCGACTCCTCGGTGACCAGGCGCTCGGTGTCGAGGCGGGCGAACAGGGAGCGGCCGGGGCGGACGTCGTGGTACTGCAGATCGAGGGCGGCCAGCTTGTGGTCGGACCAGCGGAGCCCGTGCCGCTCCCGGTAGGCGTCGATGAGCTGGTGCTTGGCCACCCAGTCGAGCTGGCCGGCCAGGCTGGTCGGATCGTCCTCGAGCGCAGTGAGGACGTGCTCCCAGCGGCGCAGGACTTCGGCGCCCACCTGCTCGCCGATGCATTCCAAGCCGTGCTCGTTGGCGTACTTGCGGGCCAGGTCGAGCAGCTCCCACTGGATCTCGATCGCCGTCATGGTCGTCCCGTCGGCCATGGGCAGCGGCTCGCGCAAGGACAGGTCGTACGACACCCGCCGGAGGGCGGCGACCGGCGCGTGCAGCGAGAGGTCGCGATCGCCGAACCAGTCGTCCTCGATCATGGCGAGGACGATGGCGGTGGTGCCCAGCTTGAGGTAGGTGGCGACCTCGCAGAGGTTGGCGTCGCCCACGATCACGTGCAGGCGGCGGTACTTCTGGGCGTCGGCGTGGGGCTCGTCGCGGGTGTTGACGATGGGCCGCTTGAGGGTGGTCTCGAGGCCGATCTCCTCCTCGAAGAAGTCGGCCCGCTGGCTCAGCTGGTAGGGGACCTCAGCTCCGCCCGACCCGGACGCCTCCGACCCCACCTTGCCGGCGCCGCAGAACACCTGGCGGGTGACGAAGTGGGGCATGACCTGCTGGGCGATGCGGAAGAACGGCACCGCCCGGTCGAGCAGGTAGTTCTCGTGGCACCCGTAGGAGTTGCCCTTGCGGTCGGAGTTGTTCTTGTAGACGGCGATGTCCTGGCCGACCGGCAGCAGCTCGACCGCCGCCTCCACCGAGCGGGCGAGGGTGCGCTCCCCCGCCTTGTCGTAGCGCACGAGCTCCAACGCGTCGGCGCACTCGGGCGTGGAGTACTCCGGATGGGCGTGGTCGACGTAGTAACGCGCGCCGTTGGTGAGGACGGCGTTCACCAGGTGCGTCTCCACCTCCGGCGCCATGGCCCCTTCGCGAGCGAAGCCCCGGGCGTCGCGCCCGGGCGTCTCGTCCTCGAAGTCCCAGCCGACCTTCCGCTGGAGGCGGGAGACGTAGGCGTTGATCAGGAGCGACGAGGCGGTGATGGGGTTCGGCTCGCCGGCGCCGCGGAGAAGGATCCCGTACTCGGTCTCGATCCCGCAGACCTTCCGGATGGCCATGGGAGCAACCTACCGCGGCCCGAGGCGAAGTCCGAAAGCAGGGCGAGGCCCGAGGACGCGGCGGCCCTACAGGTACTGGCCCGTCCCCACCCGCTCGATGGCCCGGCCGCCGGTGGCTTCGGTGCCCTCCGACAGCAGGGTGCGGACGTACACGATCCGCTCCCCCTTCTTCCCCGAGATCTTGGCCCAGTCGTCGGGGTTGGTGGTGTTGGGGAGGTCCTCGTGCTCCTTGTACTCCTGCTTGATCGAGGCCACCAGGTCGGCGCAGCGGATCCCCCGGCCGTCGCCGGCGATCGTCCGCTTGATGGCCAGCTTCTTGGCCCGCCGCACGATGTTCTCGATCATCGCCCCCGACGAGAAGTCCTTGTAGAACAGGACCTCCTTGTCGCCGTTCTGGTACGTGACCTCGAGAAAGCGGTTCTCGTCGCTGTCGCGGTACATCTCCTCGACGGTGCGGTCGATCATGGCCGCCACCGCCTTGGCCGGGTCGCCGCCACCCAGGGTGCGGACCTCGGCCTGGTCGAGGGGGAGCTCGGGGGTGAGGTAGCGGCTGAAGATGGCGCGGGCGGCTTCGCGGTTCGGCCGCTCGATCTTGATCTTCACGTCCAGGCGGCCGGGGCGCAGGATGGCCGGGTCGATGAGGTCCTCGCGGTTCGACGCCCCGATGACGATCACGTTCTTCAACGTCTCGACGCCGTCGATCTCGGCGAGGAGCTGCGGGACGATGGTGGCCTCCATGTCGGAGGAGATGCCCGTGCCCCGGGTGCGAAAGAGCGAGTCCATCTCGTCGAAGAAGACGATGACCGGCCAACCCTCCTCCGACTTCTCGCGGGCCCGCTGGAACACCAGGCGGATCTGGCGCTCGGTCTCACCCACGTACTTGTTCAAGAGCTCGGGGCCCTTGATGTTGAGGAAGTAGCTGCGGGCGTGCTGGTCGCCGGTGACCTCGCTCACCTTCTTGGCCAGCGAGTTGGCCACCGCCTTGGCGATGAGGGTCTTGCCGCAGCCGGGGGGGCCGTAGAGCAGGATCCCCTTGGGAGCGGGGAGCTTGTGCTCCTCGAACAAGGCGCGGTGGACGAACGGCAGCTCGACGGCGTCGGTGATCTGCTCGATCTGCTGGTCGAGCCCGCCCACGTCGTCGTAGGAGATGTCAGGCACCTCTTCGAGGACCAGCTCCTCGACCTCCGGTCGGGGGAGGCGCTCGAGCAGGAGCCCCGCTCGGGGGTCGAGCAGGACGGTGTCGCCCGCCCGCAGCTTCTCGCCTCGCAGCTCGTCGGCCAGCTCGACGACGCGCTCCTCGTCGGCCCGCCCCACGACCATGGCCCGCTGCCCGTCCTCGAGGACCTCCTTCAGGGTGACGACCTCGCCCGACACCTCGCTCCCGCGGGCCAGCACCACGTTGAGCGACTCGTTGAGGACGACCTCCTGGCCCCGGCGCAGGCCGTCGGCGTCGATCTCGGGGTGGAGGGCGACCCGCATCTTGCGCCCGGCGGAGAACACGTCGACGGTGCCGTCGTCGTTGGT
>DATACM010000394.1:0-5738 GCA_036259055.1 Acidimicrobiales bacterium
ATGCCGCCCGCGTCGCCCACGAGCAGCACGCGGGCCACGGGGGAGAGGAGGGTGAGGAGTGACGCCGGCGGCCGCCCCGAGCGGCGCGGCGAGCTGCGCCCGCTGTGGCGTCAGGATCGACGGCTGCGCCGTCTGCGAGAGGGACCAGTGTCGCGAGCCGCTGTGCTACCGCTGCGTCCGCATCGCTTTGGTGCAGGAGGTCCGTCAACCTCACGGTCACGGGGGGTGAGCGGGCGGCGCGGTTTCAGGCTGCGGACAGGGCATCGAGCGCCTGGCGCAGCGTCTCGACGCCGTGGACGCGGGCGTCGGCGTCCTCGGCCGCCTCGACCTCGCCGGCGGGGACCAGGAACACCGCCGCCCCTGCGTCGTCGGCCGCCACCGCCTTCTGCTCGACGCCGCCGACGGGGCCGACCTCCCCGCCAGCGTCGATGGTGCCGGTGGTGGCGATCACCCGGCCGCGGGCGTAGTCCTGTTCGGCGAGCATGTCGGCGATGGCCAGGGCGTAGGCCAGCCCGGCGGAGGGGCCGCCGACGTTGCGCCGGGCGAAGGAGACCTCGAAGGGCAGGTCCACGTCGAGGCCGCGGGTGTCGATGGAGACGCCGAGCCCGACGCCTCCCGCCAGCTGCGGCAGGCGGGCGGTGGTCACCTCACGCTCCAGGCGCTCGCTCCCGCGCTCGAAGGTGAGTCGGAACCTCGTCCCCGCCGGCCGCGAGGAGACGGTCTGGGCCAGGCGGGCAGCGTCGGTGACCTGCTGGCCGTCGACCGCCACGATCACGTCGCCCACCTGCAGAACATCTGCCGCGGGGGAGCCGCGCAGCACGGCCACGACCCGGACACCGTTCCCCGTCATCGAGACGGGCAGCCCCTGTGAGCGGGCGGCGGCCACCGCGGCGAGCATCTGGCTCTCGGTGAACACGTCTCGTTGACGGTCGGCGTAGCGGTCGGGGTCGACCCCTCGGGGGACCACCTCGGAGAGGCGGAGCACCTCACGGTCGGGCCGGAGGAGGGCGACGAGCACACGCAGGGCGCTGGGCTGGCTGAGCCGGACGCTGGTCAACAGGTAGCGCCCGTTGACGGGCGTGACGGGGACTCCCTCGATCCGGACGTCGGCGGCGGCGTCGGTGGCCTCGCCGGGCGCGATCACGACGTAGGGCGGGTGGTAGAGGGCGGCACCGGCGACGAGGAGCGCGATCACGACCACCGTCCAGACGAGCGGCCCCGCCCGCCGGGCCCTCTCCGGAGGCGCGGTGAGCGCCCCCGCCTCGACGGCTCGGAGGACGTCGCGCCCCGAGACGACTCCCACCAGCCGATCGCCGTCGGTGACGACGGCCCGGCTGGGGTCTCCTTCGAGCTTGGGCAGCACGTCGACCACGTCCTGGTCGGGGGTGGCGGTGGGGAGCTCGCCCAGCGGCTTCATGATGTCGGCCACCGTGCGCGCGTCCCGCTCGGCACGGGGAAGGGCGGCCGCCATCCGCAGGGAGACGAGGCCCACGGGGCGCCCCCCCTCGACGACCGGGAAGCTGGAGAAGCGCCGGTCCTGCCCGACCCGGTCGATCAGGTCGGACACGGGCAGGTCCGGTGGGACCACGACGGGGTCGGGCGTCATGACCTCGCCCACCTTCCTCCCGGCCAGTGCCCGGCGGACCTCCGCCATCGTCACCTCCGCCTGGGCCGCCTGCAGGAGGAACCACCCGAGGAAGACGAACCAGATGCCGCCCTGGCCGCCGCCGTCGAACAACCCGAGGAGCCCGATGGCGATCAGCATGAGCCCGAAGGCCTGCCCCACCCGGGCAGCCGACCGGGTGGCGGCGGCGAAGCTCTGCTGGCGGTGCCACAGCCACGAGCGCAGCACCCGGCCCCCGTCGAGGGGAAGGGCGGGCACCATGTTGAAGGCCAGGAGCAGGCCGTTGATGCGGGCGAGGTAGTCGACCACGCCCTGGAAGGAGGCCGGCCAGTCGAGGCGGTCGCCCACCAGCGCGGCGGCGCCGAAGGCGGCGGTGAGCACGAGGGTGACGAGGGGGCCGTAGATCGCCACGCGGAACTCCGCCGGAGGCGAAGGGGGGTTCCCCCGCAGGCGCGCCACTCCTCCGAGGAGCCACAAGGTGATGCCCTCGATCGGGACTCCCTCGCGCACGCCGCGGAGGGCGTGGCCGAGCTCGTGCAGGAGCACGGAGGCGAAGAAGACCGCTGCCGCCGCCAGCGCCATGGCCACGTACGTCGAGCCCTCGAGGTCGGGGTACGTGGCCGGGAACAGCGCGGTCGCCAGCGACCACACGACGATGGCAAAGACGAACAGCCAGGACCAGTGGACGCCGATCGGGATGCCACGGACCCGCAGCAGCGTGAACGTCGACTCCATCATGGGGGTGGCCCTGTACCCGCCGCTCGCCCAGGGCGGACGGTGACGAACGTCATGTCGCGAGGGCGTCGAGCGCCCTGAGGAACCCCTCCGTATACGTCGGGAACTGGGCGACCTGGTCGGAGAGGACGTCGATCGGGATGCGCGCCCGGATGGCGATCGCCGCCTGGTGGATCCATTCCGACGCCTGGGGAGCGACCGCCCAAGCGCCCACCAGCACGCCCCGCTCGACGTCGGCGACCAGACCGAGATGGCCTCGGGGTTCCCGCTCGTAGGTCCACGGTCGGGCGATGACGGCGGGCAGGTCGACCTCGGCCGACCGGGTGTGCAGGTCTCGCGCCTCGGCCTCCTCCTCGGTCAGGCCGACCGCCGCGATCTCCGGGTCGGCGAACACGACCCGAGGGATGCCCTCGTAGTGCGCGGTCCGCTCTCTCCCGAGGATGTTGTCGGCGACCACGCGTCCCTGGTACTTGGCCACGTGCGTGAACGCCATGATCGAGGTGACGTCGCCGATCGCCCACACGCCCTCGGCGGCTCGGCACTGGTCGTCGACCACGACGGCGCCCCGATCGTCGAGGCGGACGCCGGCGTGCTCGAGCCCGAGGCCCGCGGTGCGCGGCATGCGGCCGGTGGCGAAGACGATGACGTCACCGTCGACAGACGTGCCGTCGTCGAGCTCCAGCACGCTGTCCGCCCCTTCGGCTCGGGCCCGGACCGGCCGCACACCGGTGCGGACGTCGACGCCCGCCGCGCCGAGGTGCTCGGCGGTCAGCTCACTGACTCGTCGCTCCTCCCGGCGCAGGAGCCGGTCGCTGCGCTGGACGATCGTCGGCGCCGCGCCGAAACGGGCAAGGAACATCGCCGTCTCGACGCCCACGGCGCTGCCGCCGACGATCGTCGCCCGACCAGGCAGGTCGGCGGTGGTGAACGTCTCCCGGTTCGTCCATACGGTGGCGGCGTCCAACCCGTCGACCGGCGGGACGAAGGCCACCGAGCCGGTGGCGATGATCACGTTGTCGGCAGTGAGCTCCCGTCCGTCGACCTCCACCCTTCCTGGCCCGGTGACCCGGCCGGAACCCTTGACGACGACGGCCCCCTGGTCGGCGTACCCCTGGACCTGGGCGGAGTCGTCGAGGTGGCGGGCCATGTAGTCCCGGTAGCCACGCGCTTCCGTCCATGACGTGGCCGCACCGTCCACGCCGGCGGCCCGCGTGGCTTCACTGACCACCTCCCCAGGGCGCAGCACCGTCTTCGACGGGATGCAGGCCCAGTACCCGCACTCTCCGCCGATCAGCTCCTGCTCGACGGCCGCGACGCGCTTTCCGGCGTCCAGCAGGCGTGTCGCGGCCACCTCCCCGCCCGGGCCCATCCCGACGACGATGGCGTCGAACCGCTCGGAAGCCATGGCGGCGGCCATTGAGCCGACCGTACCGCGCCGGGTCGGGCCGCGCTCCGGTGACAAGGCGATCCGGCCGTGGCCGGTCGGTGAGGCGTCAACCAGAGCCGTCTAACGTGGCGCGGTGGCCGCGGTCAGAGAGCTCGACGAGTCACCGCTGGCGACGTGGCGGGAGATGCAGCGGATGCACTTCCAGCTGACGGCCAAGCTCAGCCGCGACCTGGCCGGCCAGACCGGTCTGTCGTACCAGGACTACCTGGTCCTGGTGGTGCTGCGCGACCGTCCTGAGAACCGGATGCGAGCGTTCGAGCTCGGGAACGAGCTGGCATGGGAGAAGAGCCGGGTGTCGCATCACGTCGCCCGCATGGAGCAGCGGGGCCTGGTCAGGCGGGAGAAGTGCGCGACCGACCACCGGGGAGCGTTCGTGGTCCTCACCGGCAAGGGGCGTAGGGCCATCGAAGCGGCCGCCCCCCTGCACGTGGCGAACGTCCGCCGCCACTTCGTCGACCTCGTCACCGCCGGGGAGCTACGCACGTTGAGCGCAGTCGCCCGCCGGGTGCTCGAGAAGCTGGCTGCCGACGAGGCCGGCCCCGGCGGCGGGCCTGACGCCGGGTGAGCGACCGGAGGGCCCCTCCCGACCGCGTCGGCGACGCCGTTGCCGACGCCCTCGGCGACATGCTGTTCGGCGCTTCGGTCGAGATCTCCTACGCCCCTTGTGGCTCTGAGCCCCCGACGATCGAAGCGCGCCGCGGCACGGCGGCGGCCACCGGGCCGGGGCCGCCGGGCTGGCAGGCGACGATCGTCGTGCGCCTGGCCGAGCGCGTCGCCCGGCTGATTAGCCCGGGGACGCCGAGCTCCCTGGGCGAGCTTCTCGACACCCTGCCGGGGGCCGCCGTACGGGCGGTCGACCAACTTCGCACGCTCGCCCCCGGCGACGACCGGCCGGCGGCGCCGGCGCTCCGTCGGGCGGTACGGGACACCCTCGCCGCCGAGGTCCTCGGGAGCTACCTCGAGGCGCGGCTCGGTGCGCCCACCAGCGGGCACCTGGTGGCCGAGACGGTCGAGTACCTCATCGAGCTCAGCGGCACACGCGTCGAGGCCCACGGTCTCACCCACGGCGTCGTGGTGTCCGACGTCCTGGACCACCCGCCGAGGATCCCGCTGCGCTACCCGGAGGACGTCCGTGCGGTGAAGCGGGCGCCTCTGCTCTTCGACGGGAGACGGTCGGTCCTCGTGGTCGACCCGCAGGGCTGCGCCCGGACAGAGCTGCAACGCCACCGGCTGGGCCGCTTCGGCGGCCAGCCGACGCTTGCCCCGACGAGCGAGGGCTGGTCCGACAGCGGGTCGCTCGTGGCCGAGGTCACCCGCGTCCTCGGCGGGGTGGGGTTCTATGTTCGTGCCGACCGCAGCATCTGGACCTTCGTCGACGGCCAGCCTCTCGTCGTGCGGCGCGGGGAGCACTGGACGGCATTCCCACTGGAGCTGGCGGCCGCCATCGCCAACATGATCGGTGGTGGCCGGGCCGCCCCGCTGGTGGCCCAGGCGGCGTTCACGATCTCCGCCCAACCGCACGGCGCGATCCTCGCCATCGTCGACGACCCCAGCGCCATCGACGAGGTGGTTCCGGTGAAGGACCGCTACGACCTCCGCAACCAGATCGATCCGGCCGCCCGGCGACCCGAGACCCGCCTGCACCACCTGATCGACGTGGAGGACCTCGACGAGCACACGCTCGCCCGGTTGGCGACGCTCGACGGCGCGACGATCCTCGACCGCGACGGCCATCTGCTGGCCTACGGCGCCATCGTCACCACCGCCGACAGCGAGCAAGAGGGGGCGCGCACGGCGGCCGCCCGCACGCTCTCCGAGACGGCGATCGTCGTACTGAAGGTGTCGGTCGACGGCGACATCACCGTGTTCCAGTCGGGCGCCCTCGTCACGACGCTGCTCGGTCACCCCGCCCACGTGACGACGTAGAACGGC
>DATACM010000395.1:0-7662 GCA_036259055.1 Acidimicrobiales bacterium
GAGAGCAGACGTGCGCCAGGAACCGGTCGGTCCCCCCCGCGGCCAGCAACGGCCGCGCCGCGACCCCGAACCGCCCCGCCGCCCCGACGGCGGCGCTCCTCCCTCGCCGCCGCTGGTCGGTGGGGGGGCCGGGGACGCTCGCCAACCGGCGGCCACCGCGGCCGCCAAGCAGTGGCTCGAGGGGTCGTTCTCGGGGTTGCACGAAGAGCTGCGGGCGCTGCGCGCCGGGCTGGAGCAGCAGCAGGCAGCCATGGCCGAGCTGATGCGGCGCATCGACGAGCAGCACGCCCGCCCGGCCCCGTCCGACGTCGCCGGTGACGCCGGCGCCACGACGGGGCTGGTCGAGTCGCTTCCCACCCTGATCGCGGCGGCCGTGAGCGAGCAGACCCGGGCGATCGAGGAGCGTACGAGCGCCGCCCTCATGGACGTCGTCAACCGGGCGTTCGAGGCAAGCGAGCGGCGGGCGGCGGCGGCGGTCGACCGGGCCGTCGCCCAGGCGATGCAGGCGAGCGAGGAACAGGCCGCCGCCGCCCTCGGTGTGGCGGTGAGCCGGGCGGTGCTGGCCAGCGAGGGAGTGGCGGCGGCGGCCGTCGGCGACGCCGTGACCCGGGCGGTGGAGGCGAGCGAAGAGCGGGCGGCGGCCGCGGTCGGCGAGTCCGTCACCCGCGCCGTGCTGGCCAGCGAGGGGCTCCCGGGAATGGTGGGCGACGCCGTCACGGTGGCCGTGCAGGCCAGCGAGCAGCGCACGGCGACGGCGGTGGAGAAGGCCGTCACCCGTGCCGTCCGTACGAGCGAGGAGCAGGCGTTCGCCGCCTTCGGCGAGGCCCTCGGCCAGGTGGTGCGGGCGAGCGAGGAGCTGCCGGAAACGGTGGGGGAAGCCGTCATCCGGGCGGTCGACGCCACCGCCGAGCGCACGGCCGCGGCCGTCGCCCAGACCGTCTCCGAGGCGCTGCGGGCGAGCGAGGAGCGGGCGTTCGCCACCTTCGCCGACGCCATCCACCGGGCGGTGGAGGCCAGCGAGGAGCTTCCCGGCATGGTCGGCGACGCGGTCACCCGGGCGGCGAGGGCGACCGAGGAGCGAACGGCCACGACCGTCGCCGAGGCGGCGACGCGCGCCATGCGGGCGAGCGAGGAACGAACGGTGACGGCGGTGAACGAGGCGGTCAGCCAGGTGCTGGACGCGTCGCAGAACCTCCCCGAGCTGGTGGGCGAGATGGTCCTGCGGGCGGTGGCGGAGAACGACGAGGCTCGCCTGCACCCGGCCCGCATCGAGGCCGAGGTGCGGGCCCAGCTGGCCACCGAGCAGGCCACCGGGGCGGTGGTGGCCGCCATCGCCACCCAGGCGGCGAGCCAGTCGCTCCGCGCCGAGATCGCCGGACAGCTGCCCAAGGCCCTCGAGCGGGTCGCCGCCGATGCCGACGCCCGCATGCACGACGTGCTGGACCGCATGGAGAAGCTGGTGAGCCGGGCCGTGCGGGCCGGCGCTCGGGGGGGCCTGGGTGCGGTCCCGGAGCCCGGGCCGGGGACCCCGGCGCCGCCGCGGCGCCCGTCGACCCGGGCCAAGCCGGCGGCACGCACGGCCAAGGCGGCCGCCACCGCGGCCCGTCAGCCCCAGAAGGCGGCGCGCACCTCGTCCCAGGCCAACCGGCCCTCGCGGAGAAGCTTGGGTTCCTGACCGGTGCAGTCGACCACGGTCGACGGCCGACCGTGGCACGCCCCGCCGTCGAGCACGACCGGGACCGTCCGGCCGAAGACGGCCGCCACCTCGGCAGCGGTGGTGAGCGTCGGCTGCCCGTGCAGGTTGGCGCTGGTCGTCGCCAGCGGACCGGCCCGCTCGGCCAAGGCCCGCGGAACGACGTGACCCGGGCACCGGATGCCCACGGTGGCCTCGTCCTCTCCGAGGTCGGCGCCGAGATCGGGGCGGCTGGGGAGCACGATCGTGAGCGGCCCCGGCCAGAAGCGCCGGATGAGCCGCATGGCCCCGTCGGGTACCGCAGTGGCCAGAAGGAGCACCTGCTCGAGCCCCGTCACCAGCACCGGCAGGTTGACCTCGCGCGGCCGGCGCTTGGCGGCGAAGAGGCGGTCGGTTGCGCCGGGCCGGAACGGGTCCACCGCCAGCCCGTACACCGTGTCGGTGGGGATGCCCACCGGCCGTCCCTCGGCCAACACCCGGACGGCCTGGTCGAGGGCCTCGTCGGGAGGCGGGTCGCCGAGCGCCGGCAGCAGAGTTGCCGTCACACGCGCCTTCGGGCCAGCAGGACCCGGGGCCTTCCCGCCAGGTCGGGCCTGATCTCGGCCCGGTCGAAGCCGGCCGACCGCGCCCGGTCGAGCGCCGCTTCGGCCTGTCCCGGCGCGATCTCGACCACCAGGGCGCCCGACGGCCGCAGCCACTCGAGAGCCCCGTCCAGGATGGCCTCGACCGCCTCCAGGCCGGTCGGGCCCGCCCGCAGCGCGCCGGCCGGCTCCCAGTCGGCCACCTCCGGCGGGAGCTCCTCGGCGGCGGCGACGTAGGGCGGGTTGGAGACGGCGAGGTCGACGTTGCCGCGAAGCTCGGGCGGCAGGGCGTCCCACCATGTCCCCTGGACGAGCCGGACCCGGGTCGCCGTCGGCGTGCCCAGTCCGGCCAGGTTGGCCCGGGCGACGGCCAGCGCCTCGGGTGAGGCGTCGGTGCACCAGACCCTCGCCCCCGCCACCTCTTCGGCCACCGAGAGCCCCAGGGCACCCGAGCCCGTCCCCAGGTCGACGACCACCGGCCTGCGGCCGCCCTGCCGCCGCAGCTCGGCCACCGCCACCTCCCCCACGACCTCCGTCTCCGGGCGGGGGATGAGCACCCGGCGGTCGACGAGGAGGTCGAGCCGGCGGAAGCGCCACCGCCCCAGCACGTACTGCAAGGGCTCACCCCGGGTGCGGCGGCCGACCATCCTGTCGACGAAGACGGCCGCCCGGGTGGTCGCCGCCTCGTCGATGTGGCGCCACAGCTCGGCTCCCTCCCAGCCCGTGGCCCGCTCGAGCATCCACCGCGCCTCGCGGGGCGAGCCGAGGCGGGCCTCGGTGTCGCGGAGGAGCCAGCGCCACGAGCGCACGGGGCGTTCGTCGAACCCGGTCACGGTCTCGCCGAACCCGGTCAACCTGCCTCGGCCAGCTGGCGGGCCCGCTCGTCGGCGATCAGCGCGTCGGTGAGCTCGTCGAGCTCACCCATGAGGATCCTGTCGAGCTTGTGGAGGGTGAGGCCGATGCGATGGTCGGTGACCCGGTTCTCCTTGAAGTTGTACGTGCGGATCTTCTCCGACCGCCCACCGGCGCCGATCTGCCCTCGGCGGGTCTCCGACATCTCGGCCGCCCGCCGGTCGTCCTCCAGCTTGTAGAGGCGGGCCCGCAGCACCTGCATGGCCTTGGCCCGGTTCTGGATCTGGCTCTTCTCGTCCTGCATGGCGACCACGATCCCGGTGGGGAGGTGGGTCACCCGCACGGCCGAGTCGGTCGTGTTGACCGACTGGCCCCCTGGGCCGGTCGAGCGGTAGACGTCCACCTTGAGGTCGGCCTCGTCCACGTGGACGTCGACCTCCTCGGCCTCGGGGAGCACGGTCACCGTCGCCGCGCTGGTGTGGATGCGCCCCTGGGACTCGGTGACGGGCACCCGCTGCACCCGGTGTGGCCCGGCCTCGTGCTTCATCACCGTCCAGATGCCCTCGCCCCGCAGGATGAAGGTGATCTCGTTGACCCCTCCCCTCTCCGACGGGTCGACGCTGAGCACCTCGAGCTTCCACCCCCGCCGCTCGGCGTAGCGGCCGTACATGTCGAAGAGGTCCTTGGCGAAGAGGTTGGCCTCTTCGCCGCCCTCCGCCCCTCGGATCTCGACGATGACGTTCTTGTCGTCGTTGGGGTCGCGGGGCAGGAGCAGGGTACGCAGCTCGTCCTCCAGGGCGGCGACCGACGCCTCGGCCTCGTCGATCTGGGCCCGGAGGAACTCCCGGTCGGGGCCGGAGGAGTCTCCCAGCATCTCCTTGGCGGTGGCCAGGTCGTCGAGGCTGGCCCGGTAGCGGCGGTGGGCCGTGACGATGGGCTCGAGCTGCTTGGCCCGCTTGGCCAGGGCGATCGAGGCCTGGCGATCGGACGCCACGTCCGGGCGGGCGAGCCGGGCGAGGACGTCGGCGTACTCCTCGTCCAGGCGCGCCAGTCGATCCTCGAGCACGCGGTCAGGGTACCGAGCGGTCGTGGCCGCCACGCATGCCCGCTCCCGGCGGGCGTCAGAGGCGGCTGGGCCCTCTAGCGGCTGCGGTGGCGCCGCCTGGCGTGGCCGGGCAGGCGGAGCCGGGCGAGGCAGACGAGGGTGACGCCGAGACCCACCGAGGCGGTGGCCAAGGCGGTCAACGGGAGAGTGCTCGACGTGCCCGTCCGGACCAACCGTTGCGCCTTCGGGACGGGCGCTCCGCGCACGACCACGACCACCGGCTTGCGGACCACCTTCTTCGGGGCGACGGTGGGCGTCGGCGCCTTGGGGACGACCTTGGGGACGACTTTGGGGATGGGGACAGGAGGGTAATCGGCGCCGGCCGGCTGACCCACCAGCGCCAAAACCCCTACCACCGAACCAACCGCGATGATCACCCGTCGGAGCATCGAGACCCCCTACCGCCGGTGGCGCACCGCCGACAGCGAACTTTGTAGGGCGGGAGAATAACAGCTGCGGTAACCGGGGTCACTTATCCCTCCACGAGGCGGTGCCAGAAGGCCGACCACCCCGTTCTCTCGACCCTTATCCACAGCGATCGCTGCTCCTCCAGCCGCATATTGGCGCCCGCCCGTCGCTCCCCGCGAGGCTCGAGCCCGCGCGTCTGAGCGATGCGCCACCCGGCGGGGACGGAAACCGACACCTCGACCTCGTCCGGGACCACCACCGGCTGGTGCCCGAGGTCGAGCCGGTACCACCCGTCCTCGTCGAGGTCGACACCACCGGCGACCTCGAGCTGCACCGTCCGGGCCGTGAACGAAGGGATGCTCAACGTAGCCGACTGGGCCAGGCGACCGAGCTCGGGTTGGACGACGAGGTCGAGCGGCTCCCCGTCGACGGTCGCAGAGTGGGCCGGGAACGGCGTGTACAGCGAGAGGTAGGTCCGGTTCTCGCCCGCCACGAATCGGTCGTCGTACGGGCCGATGACGCCCTCGGGGAGCCCTCGGGAGGGCGCCCGGTTGTCGAGGACCAGCTCCAGCCGACCGGTCAGCTTCGCCGGCTCCGCCGACGGGTCCAACGTCACGACGTAGCGGAGGTGGCGGCGCAAGTAGAAGTCGACCTTGTTGGCCGAGAGGTTCTGGTTCACGACCATGAGCGAGTCACCCTGGACCATCGGGACGGCACCGTCGGCTGACAGCCGCGTGATCAGCGCCTGTTCCTGCTCCACGTGTGAGTAGACCAGCACATGGTCACCCCGCACGGCCCGCGACAGAGCGCGGCCGATCGTCGCCGGGTTCCCGAGGTCCGCTTTGGTGAACGCCTCGAACACGAGGCGCGAGACGGCGCCCAGGAACTCGACTCTCTCCTCTTGGACCGGGAAGCGCTCATAGGCGGCCCGCAGGGTGATGTCGACGACGTTGGCCGCGGTCACCGGCTCGGGCCAGTCCGGCACGGTGACCGGACCGGTGAGGTCGAGAAGCGCGCTCAAGCCCCGGGGATCGATGGCGATCACCCCGTCGACCCGCTGGCCGCCCGACTGCGGGTAGAGGTCGCTGATCACCCGAGCGGTCGTCGGGAAGTCGGGCGACACGTTGACCTGCTGCCAGCTGTCGGCGACGTCGAAGCCACGGTATCGATCCAAGAACTCGGGCGGGGCGTTCAACACCCGAGGCCGAGTCCCTCCCTGGTTGAGGTCGCCGAGGCGGCCGAACCGACTGAGCCGGAGCTGGCCCTTCTCGGCTGTGAGCTCTCCCCAGTTGCCGATGAATCCCCCGGTGGCCCGGAGCTCGGCATTGTTCTGGAAGGCCACGAAGTACCGGCGCGGCCGGTCGGCACCCACCATCGCGGGCAGGAGACGGGCTCCCTCGGCGGCTCGCTCGGCCAACTCGGCGTCCCGCGCCACTCGGGCCGAGAACTCGTCCACCGCTCGTTGCAGAGGTGGGAGCAAGTAAGGCTGGTCGACGCGGCGGAGGTCCTCACGCGACGTGCGCAGCACTCGGGCGGCGTTCGCCAGCGCCGGCTGCAGCCGGCGCAGTTCTTCGAGGGGGACGGAACCGTCGCGCACCCGCAGCTGTGAGACCTCGGGGATCGACACCAGGCTGGCGCCGGCGTTCGCCAGCCGCTCACCGGTCGAGGCGAGCGTGCGTGACGCTTCCAGGTTGGAGGAGAGCCCGGGCACGGCGAGGCCCAGCGAGACCAGTGGTGCGTTCAGGCGACGGCTGGCGCGACGGAACAGTGCCCCGGCGCGCTCGAAGTCGGCCGCCGCCGCGGTTCCGTCGCCACTACCGACAGACGCGAGAGCCCTCCTGGCCACGCCGGCGCCCTCTCGGGCCGTTCCTTCGGCCTGCGCGAGGGCCACGAGGGCGGGACCGGCCAGCAGCAGCAGCGCCCCGGCGCCGCCGACCGCGGCGAGACGGAGCCCCCGAGGCCATCCGACCACCCGCTCGTGGTAGACCGACGCCCGGGCGGTGATGAGACTCAGCGTCGCCAGGATGGCGGCGGCGCCGGCGACGGCCGCCCACAGCGGGATGACCTGACGGCCGGCCAGGACGGCCAACGTCCCGAGGGCGGCTTCCACGATGACGAGGACCCACACCGCCACACCACGAGACAGTCCTCGGGCGACCAGTCGGTGAGACAGATGGTCACGGCCTCCCACGGAGACCCGCCGCCGGCGGCGCAGCCGCGCGAGGGTCACCGTCGCCGTGTCCAGCACCGGGAGGGCGAGGAGGATGACGGGGACGGCGAAGCTGGCCGGCGGTGCCAGGTTCGGATCGACCTCGATGGTCAGCACCGCCAGCACGAAGCCGAGGAACAGACTGCCGGTGTCCCCCATGTAGATCGACGCCGGCGGGCGGTTGTAGGCGAGAAAGGCCAGGCACGCGCCGGCAAGGGCCGCGGCCACCGCCGATGTCAGCCGCTGGCCGCCGAGTATGGCGAGCATGAAGACGGCCATGGCGGCGGTGGAGGCCACCCCCGAGGCGAGCCCGTCCATGTTGTCGAGGAAGTTGAAGGCGTTGGTGATGCCGACGATCCAGACGAGCGTGAGGGCGATGTCGACGGCTTCCACGCCGGTTGCCGGCACCTGGAGGCCGGAGGCGACGGCCAGCGCGGCGATTCCGAGCTCCAACGCCAGGCGGATCCGCGGATCGACGCTCCGGTGGTCGTCGACCAGGCCGACGAGACCCAGGACGATGGCCCCGAGAGCTATCACCAGGCCCTGCCGGCCGACCCGCGAGGTGACGAGCAGCCCGACGAGGACCCCGCCGATCAGGCCCACCCCCCCGAGATAGGGGACGGGCCGGACGTGGCTCTTGTGCGCAGCCGGCCGGTCGACGAAGTCGGTCGCCAGAGCGACGCGGCGGAGGAAGGGGATGGCTACGAGGGTGAGGCAGACGGCGGCCAGGAAGGCGGGGGCCCAGACGGGACCCACAACTAGCTCAGTCCGGCCGTGGCCCCGGCAAGCTCGGCAGATGCCTCGACGATCGTCT
>DATACM010000396.1:0-7989 GCA_036259055.1 Acidimicrobiales bacterium
CGATCGTCTCCAGCGTCTTGAGCGCGGCGATGAGCGTGCTCGTGCTGTTGGCGCCCGACCGCACCAGCCGGCTCACGTAGGCCTGGGCGGCGGCGCGGCTGACGCTGGCCCGGGGGGCGGTGCTGGTCGTGCTGGGCGCCGGCGGGGTCGTGGTGGACGTGGTGGTGGTGGGCGCGGTCGTCGTCGTGGGCCACTGGAGCTGGGCGCGGGCGGGCCCGGCGAGCCACGCCGCCAACGCGGCCAGGCTCACCGCCAGTGCGATCGTCGAGCGGGACGGCCGAGACATCGGCTGCCGAGGCTACCGGCCGCCTGCCCGAGAGCGGTCACATTGGCGTGGCCGCACTCCGTCAGGCTTGGGTGACGGCGCCCTTCTCGGCGCCGGTCACCAGGCGGGCGAACTTGGCCAGGACGCCCGAGGTGTACCGGGGCGGTGGGAGCTTCCAGTCGGCCCGGCGAGCGGCCAGGGTCTGCTCGTCGACGAGCAGGTCGATGGTGCGGGCGTCGGCGTCGATCACGATGCGGTCGCCGTCGGCGACGAAGGCGATGGGCCCGCCGTCGACCGCTTCGGGCGCCACGTGGCCCACGCACGGGCCGTGGGTGCCGCCGGAGAACCGCCCGTCGGTGACGAGGGCGGCGTCGGAGCCCCGTCCCGCCCCTTTCATGGCGCCGGTGACGGCCAGCATCTCCCGCATCCCGGGTCCGCCCTTGGGGCCCTCGTAGCGGATCACCACAACGTCGCCGGGTCGGATGCGCCCGGCGACGATGGCCTCCATGGCGCCGTCCTCGCCGTCGAAGACGCGCGCGGTGCCCTCGAAGCGGAGCTGGTCCACGCCGGCCACCTTGATGACCGCCCCGTTGGGCGCGAGCGAGCCTTGCAGGATGGCGATGCCGCCCTCGGGGTGGATGGGCCGGTCGAGGGGGTGGACGACATCGCCGTCGGGCGGCGGCGGGTCGAGCTCGGCCAGGTTCTCGGCGACCGTACGCCCGGTGACGGTGAGGCAGTCGCCGTGCAACAGCCCGGCCTCGAGCAGCTGGCGCATGACCACCTGCACCCCGCCGACCCGGTCGAGGTCGACCATGTGGTAGCGCCCGTGCGGCTTCATGTCGGCGACGTGGGCGACGCGCCGGCCGACGCGGTTGAAGTCCTCGAGCTCGAGCTCGACCCGGGCCTCGGTGGCGATGGCGAGGAGATGGAGCACGGCGTTGGTCGACCCGCCGAGGGCGTTGGCCACCGCGATGGCGTTCTCGAACGCCTCCCGGGTGAGGATCTGGCGCGGGCGGATGCCGGCCTCGAGGAGGGACACGACCGCCTGGCCGCTGGCGTAGGCGAGGTCGTCGCGGCGGCGGTCGACGGCCGGGGGCGACGACGACCCGGGCAGGCTCATGCCCAGGGCCTCGATCACCGACGCCATGGTGTTGGCTGTGAACATCCCCGCGCAGGCGCCCTCGGTGGGACAGGCGTTGCGCTCGATGAGCGCCAGCTCCTCGGCGGTGAGCTTGCCAGCGGCGTGCGCGCCGACCGCCTCGAACACGCTGACGATGTCGAGGGCCTCGCCCCGCCGTCCCCGGCCCGGGAGGATGGTCCCGCCGTAGAGGAAGACGCTGGGAACGTTGAGGCGGGCGGCGGCCATGACCATGCCGGGAAGCGATTTGTCGCAACCGGCGAAGGTGACCAGGGCGTCGAAACGCTCGGCGTGCACGACGGTCTCGACCGAGTCGGCGATGACCTCCCGGCTGACGAGCGAGGCCCGCATCCCCTCGTGGCCCATGGAGATGCCGTCGGAGATGGCGATCGTCATGAACTCGATGGGGAAACCGCCGGCCTTGCGCACGCCGTCCTTGGCCCGCTTGGCCAGCCGGTCGAGGGGCATGTTGCAGGGCGTGACCTCGTTCCAGCTGCTGGCCACGCCCACCTGGGGCTTGTCCCAGTCGTCGTCGGTCATCCCGACCGCCCGCAGCATCGCCCGCGCCGGCGCCCGGGCGAACCCCTCGGTGACCTCTCTCGACAGCCGCTCCATGGCGGGAGCTTAGGGGCCGTCTGGGCGAACTGTTCGGCGAAATGGTCGCTGGGGAGCCACCTGGACGAACAGTTCGCGCAGGTGGCTGCGGCGGCAGGGCCAGTGACGCTCGTCCGGTGCCCGAACGTGCAGCTCGGCGAACTGATCGGCGGAGTGGTCGCTGAGGAGCCACCTGGCCGATCAGTTCGCCCACGTGGCGGCGGGAGGGCGTCGCAGGGGTTGAGATGTCACAGGGTGCCGGTATGGTCGCCCCGTGCACATCGACTCGGAGATCGCCGCCATCGCCGCCCGCCAGCTGGGGTTGTTCACGGGCGCCCAGGCCCGGGGCGCAGGAGCGACACGCTCGATCACGCGCCACCGGCTCAGGAGGGGGCGCTGGGTGCAGGTGCACACCGACGTGTTCCGGCTGGCGGGCGTGCCGCCGTCGTGGGAGCAGTCCGTGCGCGCCGCCTGTCTGGCGGCGGGTCCGGCCGCGGTCGTCTCGCACCGGGCCGCGGCGCAGGTTTGGGGGCTGCCGGGCGTCCGTCCCGACATCGAGGTCACGCTGCCGTTCGGCCACGACCTACTCCTCGCTGGCGTCCGCGTCCACCACTCCCGCTCGCTGCCGCCGGTCGACCTGACCATTCGCGACGACCTCCAGGTCACCACTGCCACCCGCACCCTCATCGACCTGAGCGCGGTGCTCGACCGCAGCACGCTGCAGCGCGTGCTCGACCACTGCCTGGGCCAGCGGCTCACCACCGCGAGCTTCGTGACCCGCCGTCTGGACTCCCTCGGCCGGCAGGGCAGGGCGGGGAGCGCTCTCCTCACCGTGCTGCTCGCCGACGCCTCGTGCGACGGTCGGCGGCCCGAATCCGAGCTCGAGCGCCGGCTCTGGGAGCTGCTGGCCCAGCTTCCCGGGCCTCCTCCGGTGGCGCAGTACGAGGTGCACCTTCCCGGCGGTCGCCGGGCTCGGCTCGACATCGCGTACCCCGACATCCGCCTGGGCATAGAAGCCGACAGCTACGTCCACCACTCGAGCCCGTCGGACTGGGCCAGCGACCACACCCGCCGAAACGCCCTGATCGCCGCCGGCTGGCGGGTCCTACCCGTCACCTGGGACGACGTCGCCCGCAACCCCGAAGGAGTCCTTGCCCTCGTGCGGCGCGCCCGAGCCGGCGAAGGGGGTGCGGCGTAACGACACAGGGCCCTGCGTAGACTGACCTCGGCGGGATCGCTTCAGCCAAAGAGAGCCAGCGCGCCGCGCCTGGCCCACGGAACGGAGGTACCGGTGATGACGCTCGAGTTGTGGCTCGCACCCGTTCGCAACCTGGACTGGGTCTCGGCGCGCTACGGCCTGCGGTAGCGGTCGTGGACCTCAAGGCGGTCGTCGCCGCCGAGCTCGAGCGCGGCCGCCGTCGCTCGCTCGACCTGCTCGCTCCCCTGCCCGACGCCGAGCTGGTTCGCCAGCACTCGTCGATCATGTCCCCCCTCGTCTGGGACCTGGCCCACGTCGGCAACTACGAGGAGCTCTGGCTGCTACGGGCGGTCGCGGGCGCCCCGCCCATCGACGCCACCCTCGACGACCTCTACGACGCCTTCCGCCACCCGCGCCCCAGCCGCCCCGCCCTTCCCCTGCTCCGTCCGCCCGAGGCCCGGCGGTACATCGCCGACGTCCGCGCCCGGGTCCTCGACGTCCTCGAGCGGGTCGACCTCGACGACGGCGACCGCCCCCTCCTCGCCGGCGCCTTCGTCTACGGCATGGTCGTCCAGCACGAGCACCAGCACGACGAGACCATGCTCGCCACCCTCCAGCTCATGGAAGGCGACGGGTACCGCCCCCTGGCGCCTCCGCCGCCACGGGGGACACCGCCCTCCCAGCCCGAGGTCCGCGTCCCCGCCGGCCCCTTCGTCATGGGCACCGACGACGACCCCTGGGCGTACGACAACGAGCGCCCCGCCCACGTCGTCGACCTCGCCGCCTTCTGGATCGACACGGCTCCCGTCACCAACGGCGCCTACCTGGGGTTCGTGGAGGACGGAGGCTATGACGACCGCCGGTGGTGGACCGACGAGGGCTGGAGCTGGCGCCAACAGGCCCCCGACGAGCATGCCCATCCCCACTTCTGGCGCCGCACCGGCCCGGGAGCGTGGGCCCGCCGCCGTTTCGGGGTCGACGAGGACCTGCCGCTCGACGAGCCCGTCCAGCACGTGTGCTGGCACGAAGCCGCGGCCTACGCCTCCTGGGCGGGCAAGCGCCTGCCGACCGAGGCGGAGTGGGAGAAGTCGGCGTCGTGGGCGCCCACCGGCGCCGGCCGCAAGCGCCGCTACCCCTGGGGCGACCACGCCGACCCCGAGCGGGCCAACCTCGCTCAGCGCCACTTCGGGCCGGCGCCGGTGGGCGCCTACCCGGGCGGCGCCAGCCCCTCGGGCGTGCACCAGCTGGTGGGCGACGTGTGGGAGTGGACGTCCAGCGAGTTCGATCCCTACCCCGGGTTCCGGTCGTTCCCCTACCGGGAGTACTCCGAGGCGTTCTTCGGCTCGGGCTACAAGGTCCTGCGGGGTGGGTCGTGGGCCACCGCACCGTGCGCCGCGCGGACCACGTTCCGCAACTGGGACTTCCCGATCCGCCGCCAGATCTTCGCCGGCTTCCGCTGCGCCCGCGACGACGCGTGAGGCGTCGCGACCGCACGCCTGCCCGATGTGCCGGTTCGTCGCCTACCTCGGCCCACCCGTCACCCTGCAGGCGCTGCTGTACGACCCGCCGCACTCCCTGGTGCGCCAGAGCTGGGCCCCGCGCCATCAGCGCCAAGGGGCGGTGAACGCCGACGGGTTCGGCGTGGGCTGGTACGACCACGAGGTGCGGGCCGAGCCGGCCCGGTGGAGGACGCCCCGCCCCGCCTGGGCCGACCGCAGCTTCGCGAGCGTTGCCGGCCTCGTACGCTCGACCGCCGTGCTGGCGGCCTTGCGCGACGCCACCCCGCCGTCTCCCGTCGAGGAGAGCGGCACGCCGCCGTTCACGTCGGGGCCCTGGCTCTTCGCCCACAACGGGCGGGTCGAGGGCTTCGCCGGCGGCGGTCCCACCAAGGTGGGCCTGCGCCGGCGGGTCTCCGACACCCGGGCGGCCGGCATCGAGGGCGCGTCCGACTCCGAGGTGTTGTTCGCCCTGGCCCTCGACCGCCTCGACGAAGGGGCCGAGCCCGGTCGGGCGCTGGCCGACGTGGTGGCCACCGCGAGCGGAGTGGCTCCGGCCCGGCTCAACCTGGTGCTCACCGACGGCCACCGCCTGGGCGCCACCGCGTGGGGCGAGTCGCTGTTCGTGCGGGAGAGCGAGGGCACGGTGGTGGTGGCCTCCGAGCCGTACGACGACGACCCCCGGTGGACCCCGGTGCCCGACCGCTCCCTGGTCGTGGCCGACCGCTCCGGCGCCGGTGTGGCGCCGCTCACGCCGTGAAGCCGCGGGTCGACGTCCGCCTCTCCCGAGAGGACCTGAAGGCCGCCCTGCGGGCCGACGTGGCCGCCGGGCTGGTGTCGGAGCCCAAGGAGGTGCCGCCCAAGTGGTTCTACGACGAGCGGGGGTCGCAGCTGTTCGACGAGATCACCCGCCTCCCCGAGTACTACCTGACCCGGGCCGAGCGGGAGATCCTCGACGAGGCGGCGCACTACGTCGCCGGCTTCACCAAGGCGGACACGCTGGTGGAGGTGGGAGCGGGCACCTCGTCCAAGACCCGCCTCCTCCTCGACGCCCTGGATGACGTCGGCTCCCTCCGCCGCTTCGTCCCGTTCGACGTGTGCGAGGGCATCCTGCGCCAGGCAGCCGTCGACATCGCCGACGAGTACCCCGATCTCGAGGTGCACGCCGTCGTAGGCGACTTCGAGCACCACCTGCACGCCATCCCGGGCGAGGGCAGGCGCCTGTTCGCCTTCCTGGGGAGCACCATCGGGAACCTGCTGCCCGACGCCCGGGCCCGGTTCTTCGCCGCCCTCTCGGCCAGCATGGTCCCCGGCGACAGCCTGCTCCTCGGCACCGACCTCCTGAAGTCGCCCACTCGCATGGTCGCCGCCTACGACGACAGCGCCGGCGTCACCGCTGAGTTCAACCGCAACCTGCTGGTCGTGCTCAACCGCGAGCTGCACGCCGACTTCGAGCCCGAGGCCTTCGCCCACGTCGCCCGCTTCGAGCCCGAGGGTGAGTGGGTCGAGATGTGGCTGCGGGCCGACGAGGCCCAGGTGGTGGTCGTCGACGACCTGGGGCTCACCGTGCGCTTCGAGACGGCCGAGGCGATGCGCACCGAGATCAGCGCCAAGTTCCGCCGCACGGGCATCGAGGAGGAGCTGGGGAAGGCGGAGCTGGCGCTGGGACGCTGGTGGACCGACTCGGCGGGCGACTTCGCCGTCTCGCTCTCGTTCCGGGAGTAGGGCACCCGAGTGATCGACGTCGCCCGGGCCCGGGCGGAGACGCCCGGGTGCCGCTCCGTCGCCCACCTCAACAACGCCGGCGCCGCCCTGCAGCCCCAGCCGGTGCTCGACGCGGTTCTCTCCCACCTCGCCCTCGAAGCCGGCGTCGGCGGGTACGAGGCCGCCGACCGCAACGCCGAGGCGGTGGAGCGCCCGTACGGAGCGCTGGCCGAGCTGCTCAACTGCTCGGCGGAGGAGATCGCGGTGGTCGAGAGCGCGACGCGCGCCTGGCAGGCCGCCTTCCTGTCCGTCCCGCTCGAGCCGGGTGACCGGGTGCTCACGTCGGCGGCCGAGTACGGGAGCAACTACCTGCAGATGCTGCACTCGGCGGCACGGCGGGGCGTCTCCGTGGAGGTCGTGGCCGACGACGACTCCGGCCAGGTCTCCGTCGACGCCCTCGCCGACGCCATCGACGAGCGGGTGAAGCTGGTGGCCCTCACCCACGTCCCCACGGGCGGCGGCCTGGTCAACCCGGCGGCCGCCGCCGGGCGGCTGGCCCGTGACGCCGGCGCCCTGTACCTGCTCGACGCCTGCCAGTCGATCGGCCAGCTCCCCATCGACGTCGAGGAGGTCGGCTGCGACTTCCTCGCCGCGACCAGCCGCAAGTACCTCCGCGGACCACGGGGCGTCGGGCTCCTCTACGCCCGGGCCGCCACCGCCGGGCGGTTGGAGCCGGCCCTCCCCGACCTGAGGTCGGCCAGCTGGGAAGCTCCCGACCGGTACGCCTTCCGCGGCGACGCCCGGCGCTTCGAGGCATGGGAGATGCCGGTCGCGGCCAAGGTCGGCCTCGGGGTGGCGGTGGACTATGCCCTCGGCTGGGGCCTGCCCGACATCTGGGACCGGGTGCGGCAGCTGGCCGACGAGCTCCGCCGGGCCTTGGGCGAGCTTCCGGGCGTCACCGTGCACGACCTCGGCGTCGAGCGCTGCGGCATCGTGACGTTCTCCGTGGCGGGGAGGCAGCCGGAGGACGTGCGCCGGGCGCTGGGCGCGGCGGGCGTCAACGTGTCGGTGGCGGAGGCGGGGTCGGCCCGCCTCGACTTCGACCGGCGACGGTTGCCGGCGGTGGTCCGGGCGTCGGTGCACTACTACAACGACGACGCCGACCTCGACCGCTGCTGCCGGGCGGTGGCGGCCCTGGCCTGACCACCGCCCGACGCAGCCGGTCGGTACTACTCGACTACTGCGCTACCTGAACCGGCGCATCTCCCGGAAGATCTCCCGGGCCGTCTCCCGGCGGCTGCGGCGCCGGTCGTCAGCGGGCGCCGGCGTGCCGCCAGAGGCCGGAGCCGAGGCGGGCTGGCCGGGCATCCCCTTGCTCCCCATGAGGAACAGGGCACCGAGGGTCAGCGCCATGGCCGCCCAGGCCACCTTCAGGTCGTTGTCCGACCCGGTGCGGACCAGGGCCCCGCCGACCTTGGTGGTGGTGTGGGGGCAGGACGTGCTCCCAGCCGGGCAGCCTGCGCCACCGGCGCCGCCGCCGGCACCACCGCCACCGGCTCCGCCAGCACCACCGGCGCCGCCGGCACCACCGGCT